>CAVCWF010000092.1:0-6186 GCA_963605945.1 Lachnospiraceae bacterium | reverse complement strand
CTGGAGACCCCTTTCCCCAGTGTGCGCACTGGGGACTTCCCCTAGGAGGGGCAGCGCTTCGCGGCAAAGATTCCGCATTGGCGCGTTGGATGCGCCGCGCCCCCTTGGCGCCCCTACTAGGGGAGCTGTCGCGCAAGCGACTGAGGGGTCGCCAGAGGGGAGATACGAGCAGGGGAGAAAAGAAAGTGCGCACAAATAATGTATACGGGACGGCACGGAGGCCGCCCCCTACGGCGGCGACGGTGTTGCCAACCAAAGCGTCAATGGTACTGCGCACGGCGCGGTATGTGAATATTGTATTAAATTCCAGCGCCAAAACAGTGCAAAGTGCTGAAACGTACTCGCGCTATCGGCAAATCGACCTTTTTCTATTGACTTGACGGCAAAAAATGTTTAGAATCATTCACGAAACTGGTATAGGCCAATAGGAGTACACCAGACAAGGACGGTGATGACGTGAGCGCAGGTTCTGCCCAGCCTATCTATAAGCTTATCAAGGACGACATCCTCAGGCAGATAGAAGAAAAAATTTACGGGCCGAATCAGTGCCTTCCGTCTGAGCGCGATCTCAGCGCCAAGTACGACACGACGAGAATGACCGTGCGCCACGCGCTGAACGACCTTGAGGCCGACGGCGTCGTATACCGCATTCAGGGCAAGGGCACCTTCGTGGCCGCAAACAAGGTCGTGCAGCCGCTGATGCGCGCGTCCGGCTTCTCGCAGGATATGCTCCGCCGCGGCAGAAAGCCCAGCTCTAAGGTGCTGTTCGCGGGCGTGATGAAGGCCGACCACATTATCGCAAAGGATCTGCACATCGGCGTCGGGCAGGAATACGTGCTGGTAAAGCGCCTCCGCCTTGCCGACGACACGCCGATGGCCATCGAGTCCACCGCGCTCAGCCGCGAGCTTTGCGGCGACATTCTCAGCGCCGATCTCGACCACGGCTCGCTCTACGAAAAGCTGCGCGGCCGCGGGCTGAAGCTCGTCACCGGCAACCAGTACATGGAGGCCGTGCTCGCTACCGCCGAGCAGGCGGAGCTGCTTCAGATTCCCAAGGGCGCGGCGGTGCTGCACATCGAGCGGCATGTGTCCGACGAGCTTGGCCGCCCCGTCGAGGCGACCTATTCCGTCTACCGCGGGGATCAGTACAGGCTGTTTATCGAGTTCGACAGCATCGGATGATGCTGGAGCGGCGACGCTGAACCGACGCTATGGCCTCCCTTGTGTAAAGGGAGGTGGTTCGGCGCAAGCCGAATCGGAGGGATTGTGCAGAGGGAACTGAGACACGCGCCGATTTCGGGCGAGTCCGCGGGCAATCCCTCAGTCAGCCTACGGCTGACAGCTCCCTTTACACAAGGGAGCCAAGGAAGTTGACTTTCGAGCTGCGGTTTCTTCTTTACCTTGCTCATATCGCCGATTTTGAGAGAGTGCCATTAGGGAAAAGACAAGGCAATGTTCAGAAAACCACTGTCATTCCCCCTAAAGGGACTAGGCGGCAAATCAATGAATCGAGGTATGCCGCCGTCGCGAGGAGCGAAGCGACGTGGGAATCCGCTTCTCTTTGAATCAGTACGACGTTCTTGTGCGGTGCATAGGGGATGCGGATTGCCACGACCAGTTTGCGAACTGGTCTCGCAATGACAAGCTTTTCTTTACTGCGTACTTTCTTTTCCGCTCTGCTCCAGTCTCAACTCTGGCGACCCCTCAGGCGGCCGATGGCCGCCAGCTCCCCTAAAAGGGGCGCCGCTACGCGGCAAAAGTTTAAGAATCAGTGCCGATTCACGCTTCCCGCTGCATTGTCATCTTTGCCCGGAGACGGGCTGGAGATAAAATTTTGATAAGGAGAATAACAATGAAAAAGATCATCGCAATGCTTCTGGCTCTGGTCATGGTGTTTGCGCTGTGCGCCTGCGGCTCTCAGCCCGCAGCCGAGCAGACTCAGGCTCCCGCCGCAGAAGAGTCCAAGGCTCCCGCAGAGGAAACCCCCGCTGCCGCAGAGGACACCATCACCGTTATGGTTCCCCCTGTGTCCGGCACTTACCTCGACGACATCGACAAGTGGGCCGCTGAGTTCACCGAGATGTACCCCAACCTCCACATCGAAGTCATCAAGACCTCTTGGGAAGATCACAACAGCAAGCTGTCCACCATGGCTACCTCCGGCGAGGCTCCTGACATCGCCGAGGTCTCCTACTCCACCATCGGCTCCCTCGTCGAGCTGGGCGTCGGCGTTGAGATCGCTGACTACATGGACGCTGACAGACTCGCCGACTACGACCAGAACGCTATGGACTACATGTCCATCGAAGGCAAAGCCTACGGTCTGCCCCTCTACATAACCATCCAGTCTATCGGCGCAAACCGTGAGATGCTCGAAGCCGCCGGCGCTGACATCGCAAAGATCCAGTCCGAAGGCTGGACCTACGAAGAGTTCCTTGAGATCCTCAAGGCCGGTACCACCTCCGACTGCTTCGGCTTCGTGTTCGCTAACTCCGGCGTCACCGCCTCCGACGTTCCCAACATCATGGGCGTCATGGCCGGTCTCACCAACGCTTTCACCGACGATCTCAAGTACGCTTTCACCTCTGACAACATGCTCAACCTCCTCAACGCCATCGAAGAGATGACCAAGGCCGGTTACATGCCCAACTACGGTGTCGAGGCCGGTCAGCGCATGGTCATGTGCCAGCAGGGCAAGGCCATGATCTTCGGCAAGGCGATGCCTCTGTTTGAGAACAACTTCAACAAGAACAATGCAGCTCTTGAGGCAAACGACGGCACCGCCGTTGAGGGCTCCATCGAGATGAACTACGCGTTCCTCCCCATGCCTCACATGGACGGCGTGCAGGAAGCCTGCTTCGGTTCCGTTGACGGTCTCGTTGCTCTCCGCAACAACAACACCACCGACGAGCACCTGAAGAACGTCTGCCTGTTCCTCGACTACCTCTGCTCCGGCGACCGTGCCGCGGCAGTTGACTCCACCCTGCTCCTCGACCCCGTCTGCCAGTCCGGCCGTGACGTGTACGCAAACTACGCTCCCGAAGGACTTGACGAGGGCAACGTCGCCTGCGCAGCCCGTGAGATCGGCCTCGTCGTCGCTCCTCCCGCCGGCATCACCGCAGAGCAGTCCTCCAATGCAAAGCTCATCATGGACGAGGTCATCGTGCCGAAGTTCCAGTCTCTGCTCGCCGGCGAAGCCACCGCTCAGGAAGTCTTTGACGCCATCAACGAGAAGGCTGTTGAGCTGTTCGGCGCTGACGGCATCGTCACCGGTCTTCTCTGATTTGACTGACCGCTGATTATTCCTAGGCATAGATAATACCTGCCCTGCCCGGCTGAGGCCGGGTGGGGCAGGTAATTTAAATTTGCCGGGGGATAGGCGGGCGTAGCGCCGCACCCCTTGGCGCCCCTGCTAGGGGAGCTGGCGGCCGCAAGGCCGACTGAGGGGTCTCCAATGTTGAGAGAGTGCCAATAGGGAAAAGAGAAGGCAGGGTATAGAAAACCACTGTCATTCCGAGACCAGTGACCGATGTCACTGGTCGTGGGAATCCGTCTCTTTTTGAGATAATGCTGGGTTCATGTAATGGCATAAAGGGGAAACGGATTGCCGCGTCGCTTCGCTCCTCGCAATGACAGGTTGTTTTACCATGCACTTTCTTTTCCGCTCTGCTCCGGTCTCCACTCTGGAGACCCCTTCGGCGCTGACGCGCCACTGTCTCGCTGCGGCTCGGTCACGGCGCGGCTCTGACATGCCCCCGGCATGTCATTCACTACCGCGCCGCCGTTGCACTACCCTAAGAGGGGCAGCGCTTCGCGGCAAAGGTTTCACATTGGCGCGTTGACTGCGCCGCACCCCTTGGCGCCCCTTTTAGGGGAGCTGGCACGGCGTTAGCCGTGACTGAGGGGTCGCCGGGGTTGAGAGAGTGCCATTAGGAAAAAGACACCGCGATACACAAAACCGGATACCCCCGCACATCCCCGCACAATTCCACCATCCCCCGCACCATCCCACGCACATCCCACGCACAATCGAGATTTTCTGGAGGTAAGGCTATGAGCAAATACAAGGGCGAACGGATAGGCTCGCGCAGGTTCCGTCTCAAGGACGACGACTGGTGGGGCTATGCGTTCATATTCGTCGCCATGCTGGTGTTCTGCATTTTCACGCTCTACCCCGTGCTGAGCGCGGTCAAGACAAGCTTTCTGAAGTACAAGCCTTTCGGCTCCGAATTCATCGGGCTTAAAAACTATCAGGACACCTTCAAAAGCGAGCTGTTCTTCAAGGCGGTCAAGAACACCGTCATATACACCGCGGTGGTCGTGCCCCTGTCTTTGCTGATAGCCTTCTCTATCGCTATTATGATCCTGCCCTTCCGCAAGGGCGTGCAGTCCGTGTTCAAGTCCATCTACTACCTGCCCGGCATCGCCTCCGGCGTCGCGCTGTCGGTCGTGTGGCTCTGGCTCTACGACTCCTCGCCCGACGGCCTGTTCAATCAGGTGATGACCTTCTTCGGCCTGCCGACGCAGAACTGGCTCTCGTCGAGCAAGACCTCGATGCTCTCCCTGATGCTGATGGCCATCCTATCCGGTCAGGGCACCAACATCATCATCTACATAGCCGCCCTCATGGGCATCGACAACAGCTATTTCGAGGCCGCCGAGCTCGATGGCGCGACTTTCTTCCAGAAGGTGCGCTACATCGTGTTCCCGCTCGTGAAGCCGACGACGCTCTTCCTGCTCGTCACCGGCGTCATCGGTTCGTTCCAAGTGTTCCAGAACGCCTTTATGATGACCGGCGGCGGCCCCGACAACAGCACCACCATGATCGGCCTGCTGATCTACAAAAACGCCTTTGAATACTCCAAGTTCGGCCTTGCCTGCGCGCAGGCGATCCTGCTTGCGATAGTCATCGCGCTCATCTCCATGCTCCAGTTCAAGCTCATGGGCGTGGACGTCGAATACTGAGAAGGAGGGACCTATGGCTACTACCGGCTTATATTCCCAGCATCTGAACAACCGTAAAAAGCTCCACGCCAGAAACGCGGTCATCGCGCTGCTGCTGGTGCTGTTCGCGGTGCTGGCGCTGTTCCCGATCTTCTATATGATAATGTCCTCCTTCGGCCCCGCGATCGCTACCGCGGGCAACTCAAGGTCGATATTCCCGGCGAAGTGGACGCTTGATTCGTACAAGGCCTTCTTCGACTTCAGCAAATACTCCGGACGCTGGATCCTCAACAGCCTCATCGTCGCCACCGCGACCGTCGTCGGCAACGTCATCTTCGCGTCCATGGCGGGCTACGCCTTCTCGAAGATCAACTTCAAGGGGCGCAAGTGGATGTTCGCGATGATCCTCGTTGCGATGATGATACCCTATCAGGTCACGCAGGTGCCGCTGTACATCCTCATCGCAAACAAGCTCAAGATGACCAACACCTACGCCGCGCTTATCCTGCCCGGCGTCGTGACCTCGTATAACATCTTCCTCGCGAAGCAGTTTTTCACCAGCATCCCCACGCCGCTCATCGAGAGCGCGAAGCTGGACGGCTGCCACCAGTTCAAGATTTTCGTGAAGATCATCCTGCCGCTGTCGAAAACGGTGCTCGCGGTCATGGCGATCAACACGTTTTTGTCGACGTGGAACACCTTCTTCTGGCCGTTCCTCGTCACGAGCAAGGACTATATGTTCACCATTCAGGTCGGCCTGAAGACCTTCAAGTTCGCCAACGAGACGCTGTTTGCGCCCATGATGGCGGGCGCGACGCTCTCGGCGCTGCCGATGTTCATTCTGTTCTTTGCGCTCCAGAAATACTTCCTTGAGGGCGTCACCATCGGCGCGGTCAAGGGCTGATACGGCGATATAACGGGCGCACTGCATCCTGCGGTGCGCCGTTTGAATCTTTGCCGCGAAGCGCTGCCCCTTTTAGGGGAAGTGGCACGAAGTGCCGAAGGGGTCGCCAGACTATATGAATTGCCATTTGGAAAAGAGAGAGCAGAGTAAAGAAAAGATTGTCATTGCCCCTAAAGGGACTAGGCGGCAAGCCAATGAATCGAGGTATGCCGCCGTCGCGTTGAGCGAAGCGACGTGGCAATCCGTTCTCCTTTACGGCGCACAAAAATATACGGCTTTCTATAAAAGAGACGGATTCCCACGACCAGTGACGTCGGTCACTGGTCTCGGAATGACAG
>CAVCWF010000091.1:0-3348 GCA_963605945.1 Lachnospiraceae bacterium | reverse complement strand
GGCAGCGAATGCGGCGAGGTGGAGCGGCTTGAAAGGATCGCCGAATGTCTCATCGACCCGGCGGTCAACGCCGAGATAAGCCGGGAGCTTAACGAGAACGCGAACATTTCCTACGCTTCGGCGCGGCAGGCGGTGCTTGTGCGGCGATTGGGGGACGAGGCGAAGCTCATTGAGCAGCCGAACAACATCCTCGCCGTCGAGTACCTCAAGGCGATATATGAGCTGCGGCTGGACATAACGCCCATGACCGTGCAGCGCATAGGCAGCGGGCACGACATGACAGGCGACATCGGGCCAAAGTCGGCGTCGGAGCTGCGCCGCATGATCCTGTCGGGAGAAAAAATTGATAATTATATCCCGAAAAATGCATTAGCTGTATATTCCCGCGAGGAGAGCCTCGGCAGACAGGCCATGAGCCGTGATTTTTACGAGACGGCGATACTCTCTCGGCTGCGCATGTTTGGTGAAAATTACTACAACTCGCTTCCGGATTCCGGCGGCGGGCTTGGCAGCAGACTGTACAAGGCCGCGCATGAGGAAGCGACGCTCGACGGCGTTCTCGCGGCGGTCAAAACGAAGCGCTACGCTCTGTCAAGAATACGCAGAATGTGCCTCTGCGCGGCGCTTGGCGTCAAAAAAGACGATGCGGACGGCATTCCGCCGTACGCGAGAGTGCTGGCCGCGAACGCGCGTGGCTGCGAATATCTGCGCGTTCTGAGCAAGAATCCGGCGATACCTGTCATAACAAAGCCCACTGCGGCGCGGACACTGTCCGCGGAACGCGAGCAGGTGTTTGAGCTTGGCGCAGCGGCGAACGAGCTGTATGTGCTTGCATACCGTGCCGAGCAGGAGCGCAGGGGGGGACAGGACTGGCGTACCAGCCCTAAAATTGTGCAAAACGACTAAAGGAATTAAATGGCGTTTTTATTCATTTGGAATTTCTCCCTATTGCAATTTAGTGTGGTACAGTGCATAATTACAATATCGTCACTGAAAAACAAGTGTCCGTTATTGACGGACAAAGCTGGCGAAGTATTATGAGGAGGAAAGAAAAATGAAGAAAGTTATTGCAATGCTTCTGGCCGTAGTTATGTTGTTTGCGCTGTGCGCATGCGGCTCTACTAATAGCGATTCCAAGAGCGATGCATCGAGCGGCAATAAGGTCGTAAAGATAGGCGTGTTTGAGCCTACCAGCGGCCAGAACGCCGCAGGCGGCAAGAAAGAGATTCTTGGTATTGAATATGCACATTCCCTGTATCCCACCATCGAGATAAACGGCGAGACCTATGACATAGAGCTTGTCTATGCTGATAACGGCTCCACCGCTGAGAAGGCACCGTCCGCCGCCCAGCTGCTGATAAGCAACGGTGTCTCCGTCGTCATCGGTACTTACGGCTCCGGCTGCGCCATTGCTGCCGGCGACCTCTTCGCTTCCGCGAAGCTCCCCGCGATCGGCACCTCCTGCACCAACCCGCAGGTCACTCTCGGCAACGATTACTACTTCCGCATCGCATACATTGACCCGTTCCAAGGCGCTGTCATGGCGAACTACGCACTCAAGAACGGCTGCGAGAACTGCGTTGTTATAGTTGAGGCCGGCGATGACTACTCCGCAGGCTTCGGCAACTACTTCTCCGAGGCAATGATAGCCGCCGGTGCAAAGTGCAGCACCATCACCTTCCAGAGCGGCGAGACCGACTTCTCCACCATCATGGCGAACATCAAGGCTGAAGGCTACGACGGCATCTTTGCTCCCACCTCCATCGAGACCGCGCCTCTGATCATCAATCAGGCTCGTGAGAACGGCGTTGACTGCCAGATCATGGCGGGCGACACTTGGGACGACATCTCCATCGCCGAGCGCGCAGGCGAGAATGCAAACGGCGTGTTCTTCTCCGCATTCTTCGATGCGAGCGACACCAGCAACGAAGCGGGCGTTGAGTTCGTGAAGGGCTTCCGTGAGTACGTCGCGGCGGACTCCACCAGAATCGAGAACAACGGCGGCACCTCCGAGGCAATCTCCTCCGTTACCCCCTGCGGCTACGATGCATACATGGCAGCTTACAATGCACTGCTCAAGGCACAGTGCCTTGATGGCGAGGCGATCCGCGACGCACTGGCCGGCCTTGAGGTCGAGGGTCTTGTCACCGGCGACCTGAAGTTCGACGAGAACGGCGACGCTATCAAGAACTACGTTGCTATCAAGACCTTCAAGGATGGCGAGATAGTCTTCTCCGATGCCTACGTCGGCTGATACGGCATAAATAATAATTTTAAGTTGATTTTGTTCAGCGTTTTCCCCGGCAATAAAGCCGGGGAAATGCTGTTATTTAAGAGAGAGTAAGAGGAGGCCGTAATATGCATACTGCCACATATTACATTGATCTGCTGCTGTCCGGCATAACGGTCGGCAGCCTGTATGCGCTGATTGCCATTGGCTATACCATGGTCTACGGTATACTGCGTCTTATAAACTTTGCCCATGGCGATATCTTCATGATGTCCGGATTCTTTATGATATATGTCAGCGCGACTTTGCCCATGGCGGTATCCATACCCGTCGTACTGCTGATGACGGTGCTGCTCGGCGTTCTCATCGAGCGCGCGGCATATAAGCCGCTGCGCAGCGCTCCGCGTATGTCCGTTATGATCTCCGCCATCGGTGTCAGCTACCTGCTTCAGAACCTCGCGACCTACATCACCGGCGGCCTTGCGAGACCGTATCCTGAGATATCCTTCCTGAAGAAGAGCTTCGCGATAGGCTCACTGAATATCAAGATAATAACCCTGCTCACCCCGGTGTTGACGATACTGCTTGTCATAGCGCTTGTCATATTCATCAAGCACACCAAGACCGGCATGGCCATGCGCGCCGTCTCCAAGGATTTTGACACCGCACGCCTCATGGGCATCAAGGTCAACAGCGTCATTACCGTTACATTTATAATAGGCTCGTTCCTCGCGGGCGTCGGCTCCATCCTGTACTTCACGAACTACGGTCAGGTCAGCCCGACCATCGGCGCAATGCCCGGTCTGAAGGCTTTCGTCGCGGCGGTGTTCGGCGGCATCGGCTCCATCCCCGGCGCGGTGCTGGGCGCGTACATAATCGGCATCTGCGAGTCGCTCATCAAGGCCAACGACTCCATCGCAATATTCAGCAACGCCTTTACATTTGCGCTGCTTATCGTGGTGCTGCTCTTCAAGCCCAACGGAATGTTCGGCGAAAAGCTGACGGAGAAGGTGTGATACCATGCTTAAAAACGACAAAAAGAAAAGAGATATAATACTTTCGCTGATACTTGCGGCAGTAGTGCTGGCGCTGCTTATCTATGTGGATAAGTTCATGCA
>CAVCWF010000090.1:0-6883 GCA_963605945.1 Lachnospiraceae bacterium | reverse complement strand
ATCGTTCTCACGAAGCTTGACGGTACGGCCAAGGGCGGCATCGTGTTCGCCATCACGAGCGAGCTGAACATCCCCGTCAAGTACGTCGGTGTGGGCGAGGGGATAGACGACCTCATCCCGTTTGACGCAAAGACCTTCGCGGAGGCGCTGTTAAAATGAAAATAATCCTTGCGAGCAATAATAAGAACAAGATGCGCGAGTTCCGCGAGCTTCTTGCCGGGACGGACGCGGAGCCAGTCAGCCAGCGCGACGCGGGCTGTGACTTCGAGGTAGACGAAACCGGTACGACCTTTGAGGAGAACGCTTTCCTGAAGGCGGACGCGGTTTTGAAGGCGACCGGCTGCATCGCCGTTGCGGACGATTCCGGTCTGGTGGTCGATGCGCTCAACGGCGAGCCGGGAATATACTCCGCACGCTACGGCCCCGGCCACGATGCGAGCGACGCTGACAGAAACAGATATCTGCTCGGCAAGCTCGGCGACGAGAAGAACCGCCGCGCACGCTTTGTCTGCTGCGTGTGCTGCTGCCTGCCGGACGGCAATACGATAACCGCGAGAGGCGAATGCGAGGGCGAGATACTTGACGCGCCGCGCGGCAGCAACGGCTTCGGCTACGATCCGCTCTTCCGCCCGCTGGGCTACGAGGTCAGCATGGCGGAGCTGAGCGCCGATGAGAAAAACGCGATATCTCACCGCGGCAAGGCGATGAGAGAATTTATAGAGAAGTTTAAGAGGTATTATAATGGCATTGACAAGTAAACAGCGCGCCCAGCTCCGCGGCCTTGCAGCAGCGGAGGACACGATAATTCAGGTCGGCAAGGGCGGCATAAACGAAAATCTGGTTGCATCCGTCAGCGCGGCTCTTGCGGCGCGCGAGCTTGTGAAGGGCAAGGTGCTGGAAAACTCCATGCTCACCGCCCGCGAAGCCTGCGACGCGCTCTCCGAAGCCTGCAAGGCCGAGCAGGTGCAGGTGATAGGCACAAAATTCGTGCTGTATAAGCGCAACGAGAAAGAGCCGAAAATAGTTCTGATCAAAGACAAAAAGAAAGACAAGTAATCACAATAAGGACAGAAAAATGAGAATTGTCGTGTACGGCGGCAGCTTCAACCCCCCGCATCTGGGGCATGTTGAGGCCGCACGAACCGTCAGCGCAGAGCTTGCGCCGGATAAATTTCTGATAATACCGTCGAACGTGTCGCCCCATAAGAAGCTCGCCGAGGGCAGCCCAGAGCCGCGGGCGCGGCTTGAGATGTGCCGCCTCGCCTTTGCAGATATCCCCGGCGCGGAGATATCGGATATGGAGCTTCGGCGCGAGGGGAAGAGCTACACCGCGCAGACCGTGGAGGAGCTGCGGCGCAGCTTCCCAGATGACGAGCTGATCATCGTCATGGGGACGGATATGCTCCTGAGCTTTGAGACGTGGTATCGCTTTGAGTACCTGCTCGAAAGCTGCACGCTTGCGGTGCTTGCGCGCGACGAGGACGAGGACATCCAGCTCCGCCGTCAGCGCGACGCGCTCACGGAGAAGTACGGCGCGCGCGTCATTATCCTGAAGCACGACCCGGTCGCCGCAAGCTCCAGCGATATACGCGAGCGGCTGCGCTTCGGCATCGGGTCGGAGCTGCTGCCGGACAGCGTGTATTCCGAGATAATCCGCCGCCATTATTATGACGCGTGCCCGGAACTCAGCTGGCTGCGGGCAAAGGTCATGCCGTATCTCACCGAGAAGCGCGTCGCGCATGTCCTCGGCTGCGAGAATGAGGCCGTCAGCCTTGCAAACCGCTGGGGCGAGGACCCGGAGCGCGCCGCAGTGGCCGGGATACTTCACGATATCACAAAGAAGCTCAGCGCCGAAGAACAGTTGAAATTGTGCGAAAAGTATGGTATCATCAACGACGCCGCCGAGGTCGCGAACCCGAAACTGCTGCACGCCAAGACCGGCGCAGCCTTCGCGCGGGAGCTGTTCGGCATCGAGGACGATATATACGGCGCGATCCGCTGGCACACCACCGGCAAGCCGGACATGACGCTTCTGGAGAAGATAATATATCTTGCCGACTTCGTGGAGCCGACGCGGGATTTCCCCGGCGTTGAGGAGCTGCGCGAGCTGTGCTTTGAGGATATAGACGCGGCCATGGCCAAGGGGCTGGAAATGAGCCTTGAGTTCATCCGCTCCGGCGGCGCGGAGCCGTATAAGGACAGCGTCGAGGCCTGCGAATGGTACGCCGCGCTGGTTGATTGATTTTAATTAGGAGGCAAAACAAATATGCTTACTTCCGCTGAAATAGCCGCCATTGCCGCGAAGGCTCTGGACGATAAAAAGGCAAGAGACATAAAGGTACTGAAAACCGATAAGCAGACCGTGCTGGCCGATTACTTCGTCATCTGCAACGGCACCTCGTCCACGCATATTAAGGCGCTGGTCGACGAGGTGGACAAGCAACTCTCCGAGGCGGGCGAGCCGCCGATACGCCGCGAGGGTCTGCGCTCCGATATCTGGGTGCTGATGGACTTCGGCTGCGTAATCGTCCATGTGTTCACCGACGAGGCCAGAAAGTTCTATAATCTTGAGCGCCTCTGGAGCGACGCGGAGGAGGTCGATCCCTCATCCCTTCCGCGCCCCTGATTACAGGGGCTTCCGGAAACAGATTCTATAAATAAAGAGGGATTGATTAAAATGAAATACGATTTTACAGCGATAGAGAAGAAATGGCAGGCAAAATGGGAGGAGACCAAGCCCTATGCCGCCGTCACCGGCAGCGATAAGCCCAAGTTCTACGGCCTTATCGAGTTCCCGTACCCCTCCGGTCAGGGACTGCATGTCGGCCATCCGCGCCCCTTCACCGCGATGGATATCGTCACGCGCAAAAAGCGCATGGAGGGCTATAACGTCCTGTTCCCGATCGGCTTTGACGCTTTCGGCCTGCCGACCGAGAACTACGCCATCAAAAACCACATCCACCCCGCGATAGTCACCAAAGACAATATCGCAAACTTCACCAGCCAGCTCAAAATGCTTGGCTACGGCTTCGACTGGGATCGCGCCGTCGATACCACCGACCCGAAGTATTATAAGTGGACGCAGTGGATATTCCTCCAGATGTTCAAGAATGGCCTTGCCTACAAGACCACCATGCCCGTCAACTGGTGCACCAGCTGCAAGTGCGTACTTGCAAACGAAGAGGTTGTCGACGGCGTGTGTGAGCGCTGCGGCGCTCCGGTCATCCGCAAGGAGAAGAGCCAGTGGATGCTGAAGATCACCGCCTACGCGCAGCGTCTGCTCGACGATCTGGATGACGTCGATTACATTGAGCGCGTCAAGATCCAGCAGCGCAACTGGATCGGACGCTCCACCGGCGCGGAGATCACCTTCAAGACCAATATCGGCGACGAAGTCACCGTTTACACCACCCGTGCCGATACCCTGTTCGGTACGACCTATATGGTCATCTCGCCTGAGCACCCGCTGCTCAAGCAGTGGCAGCCGCATATCGCCAACTGGAGCGACGTCGAAGCCTATCAGGCCGAGGCCGCCCGCAAGTCCGACTTTGAGCGCGGAGAGCTGAACAAGGACAAGACCGGCGTCCGTCTCGAAGGCATCGAGGCCATAAACCCCGTGACTCACAAGAATCTGCCGATTTTCGTCTCCGACTACGTCCTCATGGGCTACGGCACCGGTATCGTCATGGGCGTTCCGGGGCACGACCAGCGTGACTGGGAATTTGCCACCAAATTCGGTCTGCCGATAATCGAGGTCGTCTCCGGCGGCGATGTGACCAAGGAAGCCTTCGTCGCCAAGGACGACAGCGCCATCATGGTCAACTCCGGCTTCCTCAACGGCATGACCGTTAAGGAGGCCATCCCCGCGATGAAGAAGTACGTCGTGGAGCAGGGCTTCGGCAAGGAGAAGGTCAATTACAAACTGCGCGACTGGGTGTTCTCCCGTCAGCGCTACTGGGGCGAGCCGATCCCCCTTGTCAACTGCCCGAAGTGCGGCTGGGTTCCCATTCCGGAAGAGCAGTTGCCCGTCGTGCTGCCGCAGGTCGACAGCTATGAGCCGACTGACGACGGCGAAAGCCCCCTGAGCAAGATGACCGACTGGGTCAACACCACCTGCCCCTGCTGCGGCGGCCCCGCCAAGCGCGAGACCGACACCATGCCCCAGTGGGCCGGCTCCAGCTGGTATTTCCTGCGCTACATGGATCCGCACAACGACAAGGAGCTTGCAAGCAAGGAAGCTCTTGAATACTGGTCTCCGGTCGACTGGTATAACGGCGGCATGGAGCACACCACGCTGCACCTTCTGTACAGCCGCTTCTGGCATAAGTTCCTGTACGACATCGGCGTCGTGCCCACCAAGGAGCCGTATGCCAAGCGCACCAGCCATGGCATGATCCTCGGCGAGGGAGGCGAGAAGATGTCCAAGTCCCGCGGCAACGTCGTCAATCCGAACGACATCGTCGCGCAGTACGGCGCGGACACCATGCGCCTGCACATCATGTTCATCGGCGACTTTGAGAAGGCCGTTACTTGGTCGAACGACGCCGTCAAAGGCTCCAAGCGCTTCCTTGACCGCTGCTGGAACCTCATGGACATCGCAGTCGACGACGTGAACGTCTCCGCCAAGAACGAGTCCATCATCCACAAGACCATCAAGAAGGTCACTGAGGATATCGACAGCCTCAAGATGAACACCGCTATCGCCGCACTTATGACCATGGTCAACGAGTTTTACTCCAACGGCCTGACCAAGGGAGATCTTGAGCAGCTTCTGCTCCTGCTCAGCCCCTTCGCGCCGCACATGGTGGAGGAGATGTGGGAGCTGACCGGTTTTGCCGCAAAGACCGGCAAGATGGCCATGCAGATGCCATGGCCGAAGTACGACGAGGCCAAGACCCATGACGCCACCCGCCAGATGGCCGTGCAGGTCAACGGCAAGCTCCGCAGCACCATCACCGTTGCTGCCGACGCGGACGACGAGCACGTCATCGCAACAGCTTGTGCCGACGAGAAGATAAAGCGCCAGATGGAGGGTATGCAGCTTGTGAAGACCATCGTCGTCAAGAACAAGCTTGTCAATCTCATCCTCAAGCCCGCAAAGTAATTATTGACAACGGGACTGTAAGCAGGTATAATAGTAACGTTGAAAAGCCAATTCATTGGCCCTTGAGGTGTCGCATGGCACTTTTGGAGGGAGGGAAATAAATGTCTGAAATATACGTCAAGGAGAACGAGTCTCTGGACAATGCTCTTAAGAGATTCAAGCGCAGCTGCGCTAAGTCCGGCGTTCTGGCCGACCTGCGCAAGAAGGAGTACTACCAGAGCCCCAGCGTTAAGCGCCGTAAGAAATCCGAGGCCGCTCGCAAGAACAAGAATAAGCGCTACTATTGATCAGTAAAAAAGCAGCATCTTTTGATGCTGCTTTTTTTATATGCCCGCGTCGTATTTTTCTGCCAGAACGCGGCGTTGCAGAGCTGCAGCTAATTGACTTTTTGCACAAAAGTTGTTAAAATAAATACTAAGCAGAACTCTATTTTACATAAGGAAGTGGTTTTATGAATCTGACTCCTGAGCAGCAGGCTCTGCTCAACGGCGAAAAGGGCGAGATGATGGCCAAGGTTATGAAGACCCTCGTCATGTATGGCGACACTTTTGGCGCGGAGCGCATGGTTCCCGTCACAAGCGAGTATGGCCATACGGTCATTTCATACGGTCTGGCCGCGCTCAAGCCTGTGTATGACCTGTTCGACCGTCTCATCGACGCGGGGCTGACTAACGGCCAGAAGTTCACCGCGGATCCGCGCCCGCTGGATAAGAATGTGCCGACAAGCTTTCTTGAGGACATCGTGTTCAAAAAGATAATGTACACCCAGCAGGATCGCTTTGAGGAGCAGCTCCGCAAGCTCGGCATCACGGACGAGGATGCCTATTCCTGCACCTGCTACGTCGACCAGATGGGGAACAAGCCCAAGAAGGGCGACGTGCTCAGCTGGGCGGAAAGCTCCGCAGTCGTGTACGCAAACTCCGTCCTCGGCGCGCGCTGCAACCGCAACTCCGGCATGATCGAGCTGATGGGCTCCATCGCGGGCTTCGTGCCTGAATTCGGCCTGCTGACTGACGAGGGACGTAAGGCCACATGGATAATCGAAGTCAAGTGCGAGCATAAGCCCGAAGCGCAGCTGCTCGGCTCCGCGATCGGCATGAAGGTCATGGAGGAAGTGCCGTATGTCAGAGGGCTTGACAAGTGGCTCGGCACGGAGCTTGACGACGAGGCAAGTACATATCTGAAGGACTTCGGCGCGGCGACGGCCTCCAACGGCGCTGTCGGCCTGTTCCATATCGAGAATCTGACCCCGGAAGCGAAGGAGCAGGGCGAGGCGCTTATCAAGGAGGGCGCGCAGGTGTACGTCATTGACGACGCCGAGCTTCAGCGCGTGCAGGATAATTACCCGGTCATCTGGAAGGACAAGAACGCGAAGCCGGAGCTGTGCTTTGTCGGCTGTCCGCATATGACGCTCAAGCAGATGGAGGACTGGGCGGACGCGATAGGCGAGAAGCTCAAGGCCAACGGTATGGACAAGATAAGCGTTCCGACCGTGTTTACCGCATCTCCGGCGGTCATAAAGGAACTGAACAAGGGCGTCTACGCGTCGAAGCTTGCCAGCTACGGCGTTATTGTCAGCTATATCTGCCCGCTGATGTATATGAATAACCCGCTGTGCAAAAAGAAAGCTGTCATCACTTCGTCCAACAAGCTGCGCACATATACAAGCGCGCGGTTTTATAAGGAGAAAGAGATACTTGACATCATCACGGCCAAGGAGGAGAAGAAATGAAGCAGTTCAAAGGACGGGTCATAGTTCCCGGAACATGTACGGCGGAG
>CAVCWF010000089.1:0-4404 GCA_963605945.1 Lachnospiraceae bacterium | reverse complement strand
GTAAGCTCGGTGATGTTGTCGCCGCCGTGGAGTCTCGCAAGCTCGCGCAGGCGGCCTTCCTTATCGAGCGGCAGGACGTCGGTATAGGTTCTGCCGGAGCGCTCTTCCTTTTTAATTACATAGTGGCTGTCCGCCATTGCAGCGATCTGCGGAAGGTGCGTTACGCACATGACCTGCTTGCCGAGCGATACCTGAAACAGCTTTTCACCGACGCGCTGTGCCGCGACGCCGGAAACACCGGTGTCGATCTCGTCAAAGATCATGGTCTGAACCGGGTCATTTTCCGCGAAAACGTTTTTCATCGCCAGCATTATGCGGCTCAGCTCACCGCCGGAGGCGATGCGGCTGATGCGGCCAAGCTCCTCGCCGGCGTTTGCTGACATTGTGAAGCGTATCTGGTCACAGCCGCTGCGGTCAAAGCCGCAGTCGTTTTCTATCGGCGTGAACTCGACGGCGAAGCGTACGGACGGCATACTCAGGCCGCGCAGCTCCGCAACTATGCGGCGCTGAAGCTCCTCCGCGGCGGTGTGCCGCGCCTTGCTCAGGGCTTCTGCTGCCTTGCGGGTCTGCTTCTCCTGCGCGTCAAGCTCTCTTTTGAGCTTGGCTATGCGGTCATCGGCGTATTCAATATCGTCAAGCTTTTTGCGGTTTTCGTCCAGCAAGGCTATCAGCCCGTCCTCGTCGCTGGAATATTTGCGTTGGAGCTTGCTCAGTTCTGACGCGCGGCTTTCGAGCTGGTCGTATTCCTCCGGTGAGAAATCAAGGCTTTCGCGGAAATCGCGCAGCAGCTCCGCTGCGTCGTTCAGCGCGAATACCGCGTCGTTTATTCCGGCAAGCGGCTTTTCAAGCTCCGGTGCGATGGCCGCCGCGCGCCCGGCATAATACGCGGCGTTCTGCGCGAAGGTAACGGCACTCTCATCGCCGCCGTTCAGGGCATTGTACGCCTCGTCCAGCGCCTCGGTGAGCTTTTCGGAGTTGCGCAGCAGGTCACGCCGGGCGATGACGCTGTCATACTCCCCCGGCTTCAGCTGTGCGCGCTCAAGCTCTTCTATCTGATAGCGCAGGCTGTCGCTCAGACGGGCTTTTTCAATCTCGTCCATGCTCAGGCGCGATATCTCTTTTTTTATCGCGGTATATCTACCGTATTCCTGCGAATATGCGGTAAGCTCCGCACCGAGGTTCCCGAACAGGTCAAGATATTCAAGGTGCCGCCGCTCGTCCATAAGCTGCCGGCCGTCGTTCTGGCCGTGGATATCGACAAGGCGCGCGGCAAGCTCCTTCATCTGAGCCGCTGTCGCGGGGACGCCGCAGATGCGGCAGCTGGTTTTGCCGTCGGCCGTTATGCGGCGCTGCAAAATCAGCTCGTCGTCTGCGTCGATCTCATTGTAGGCCAGCCACTGCTCACAGCCGTCCACGCTGAATACGGCGGTCACGACGCCCTTTTCCGCGCCGTGCCGGACAAGCTCGCGGCTGACGCGCTCTCCGAGGACGGCTCCGATGGAGTCGATGACTATGGATTTACCGGCGCCGGTCTCACCGGTCAGAACGTTGAGTCCGGCGGTAAACGTGATGTCCGCCCTTTCGATAACGGCTATATTCTCAATGTGAAGCTCATTAAGCATATGGCACCTCTGCCGCAGAAAACGCGGTCAATAAATGGTTTCTATCTCGTGATACAGCTTGACGGCGGACTCCTTGTCGCGCATTGCGAGAAACGCTGTGTCGTCCCCCGCGAGGGTGCCGACAAGGTTTTCTATCTCCATACTGTCAAACGCCGAGCAGGCTGCCGATGCAAGCCCCGGCAGAGTGCGGATTATGAGCAGATTCTGGGCGACGTCGTAGGACACCAGACTCTCGCGCAGGATCTTTTTCAGGCGCATATCGAGATCGGCGGTTTCGGTCTTGGCCGCGACGACATAACGGTAATTGCCGCTGGGGCCAAGCTCCTTGACAAGGCGCATGTCCTTGATGTCTCTCGACAGCGTGGCCTGAGTGCTCTTCACGCCGCGAGCCGCCAGCTCCTGCATGAGCTGGTTCTGCGTTTCGATATCCTTTTCGCTGATTATTTCAAGTATCGCGTTCTGTCTGCCGGGTTTCATATATTTTCCTCCTGTTTTTCAAATCAGGTGAGTTTTTCAAAAGCAAGGTCAAAAAAGCTCTTCAGCCCCATATCGGCCATAAGGATGCAGCGCTCCGAGCGGTGCACACGGAGCAGGTCGCTGTTTGCGAGATCCATTATGGAGTTGCCGTCGACGGAGATATACGCCCTGCGGCCGTGGAGCTTTTCGGCCAGAACCGTTACGTCATGCGAAGCGCCGAGCACATAGCTCCGCGCGCTCATCATGTGCGCGCATATGGGACTTACGATTATGGCGGAAGCTTCAGGCTCGACGATTGGGCCGCCCGCGGACATGGAGTAGCCGGTGGAGCCGGTCGGCGTCGAGAGAATTATCCCGTCTCCGGAAAAGCTTGTTATCCTGTCGCCCGCGCACCACGCGGTCAGTCTGATGCAGTCGCCGTAGCCGTGAAGAACGACGTCGTTCAACGCCTTGTCGCGGTATATGATTTTGCCGCCGCGCTCAAGCTCAATGTCGAGCATCATCCTGCGGCTCACCGTATACTCCCCTGCCGCGGCCTTGACGATGAGCTGCATATGCTCCGGCTCCAGAGCCGCCATAAAGCCCTTTGAGCCGAGGTTCACGCCGAGAATGGGGATATCGGCGTTGTGCAGCTGCCGCGCGGCGGCAAGGATCGTCCCGTCGCCGCCGATGACGACGACGAGAGAGCACCTGCTCCGGACGGAGTCAAGCGTTGTTGTTTCAATATCTTCGGGTATCACCTGCGGCGCGTCCTCGGCAAAAACCGGGCATATCGCCGTTTCGTACCCCGCGGCGTGAAGCATTTCCGCTGCCTGCCGGGTATATTTCAATTCTGAATCACGAAAAGGATTCGGGCATATCGCTATCATAAGCTATCCTCAAAGCGCCTCGTGCGACGCGGCGACGACCGCGTCAACATCCAGCTGCGGCGCGGCGAAGTCACCGTTTTTCATGTGACAGATATATTCGATATTTCCTTCAGGCCCCTTTATCGGGGAGAAGTCAAGCCCCACGGGAGTCAGTCCTATTCCCGGCGCAAAGTCGAGAACACTGAGGATGACCTCTTTATGCACCGCGCTGTCGCGCACGACGCCCTTCTTGCCGACTTCCTCGCGCCCGGCCTCAAACTGCGGCTTTATAAGGCAGACGATATCCGCCCCCGGCTTGAGAAGGCGCTGAACTGCGGGAAGAACGAGCTTTACGGAGATGAAGGACACGTCCATCACGGCGATGTCCAGAAGCTCCGGGATCTGCTCCTCCGTCACATAGCGGAGGTTCGTGCGCTCAAGATTTATGACGCGCTCGTCATTCCTGAGCTTCCACGCGAGCTGGCCGTAGCCGACGTCGACGGCGTAGACCTTCGCCGCGCCATGCTGCAAAAGGACGTCCGTGAAGCCACCGGAAGAAGCGCCGCAGTCGATGCAGGTCTTACCCGACGGGTCGACCGGGAAAACCTTCAGCGCCTTATCGAGCTTGAAGCCGCCGCGGCTGACAAACGGCAGCGCGACTCCGCGCACCTCGATGTCCGCGTCCGGATCGACCGGCATCCCCGGCTTGTCCGCGCGCTGTCCGTTGACGAACACAACGCCGCTCATAACGGTAGTTTTCGCCCGCTCGCGGCTTTCGGTGAAGCCAAGCTCATATACGCGCTGATCCAGTCTGACTTTTTTCATGCCTTATTTCAAGTCCTTATCCATCATTTCCATGGCCGCGCCGGCGATGCCGTCCGCGTCGAGGCCAAAGTCGTGCAGCAGCTCCGCTACGGTACCGTGCGGAACGATGCCCTCGCCCAGATTCAGAAGCTTTGCGGCGCGGACGTCAATCTCGTTTATCGCCGCCTCCTCAAGTATGCGCGAACCGACACAGCCGGCCTCGCACACATCCTCGGAGATGAGTAATTTCCCCGTCTTGCGCAGTGAGCGCATGATGAGGTCAAAATCCGGCGGCTTTATCATGCTGAGCTTTATTACCTCAGCGCCGACTCCCTCGGCGGCCAGATGTTCCGCCGCTTCAAGAGCCTCGTTTGTCATTATGCCGTAGCAGATCAGCGTGATGTCGCTGCCCTCGCGCAGGAGCGTTTCGGGCGCGGTATTACATGCGGTGTATCCGCCCTCTCCGCCGCGGGGATAACGTATCGCCACGGAGCCCTTTATATCATATATTGCCGCGTGCAGCATCGCTTCAAGCTCTGCATAGCTCGCGGGACACAGCACGGTCATATCGGGAACCGAACTGAGATAGCTGACGTCAAATACGCCGTGATGAGTTTCCCCGTCGCTGCCGACGAGTCCGGCTCTGTCAACGC
>CAVCWF010000088.1:2440-11284 GCA_963605945.1 Lachnospiraceae bacterium | reverse complement strand
CCGGAGCGCAGCCCCGCGGCCTTGAGTATCGCAACGCCCGCCGCGACCTCGCGCACGGGGTCGGCGGTCAGGGATACGCGTATCGTGTCGCCGATGCCCTCGCACAGGAGCGTGCCTATGCCGACGGCGGACTGTATCGTTCCGTTCCACTCCGTGCCCGTCTCGGTCACGCCGAGGTGCAGCGGGTACGGGAAGCACTCCGCCGCCATGCGGTAGCTCGCTATCGTCAGCGGCACGGACGAGGTCTTGAGCGAGAGGCAGATATCGTCGAAGCCGAACTTATTCAGCAGCGCGACGTGTCCCCGCGCGCTCTCGACCATTGCCTCCGGGCAGGGGTGCCCGTATTTTTCTATGAGCCGCGCCTCAAGGCTCCCGGCGTTCACGCCGATGCGGATCGGGATGTTCCGCGCGCGGCAGGCCTCGGCCACGGCCTTCACGTTCTCCTCCCCGCCGATGTTGCCGGGGTTGATGCGTATCTTGTCCGCGCCGCGCGCCGCCGCCTCAAGGGCGAGCCGGTAGTCGAAGTGGATGTCCGCAACCAGCGGCATATCCACCCGCTCCTTTATCTCCGATATTGCCTGCGCCGAGCGCATATCCGGCACCGCGACGCGCACGATGTCGCAGCCGGCGGCGGCGAATTCGCGTATCTGCGCCGCGGTGGCCTCGGCGTCCCATGTCTTGGTGCTGCACATCGACTGCACGGAGACCTTCGCCCCGCCGCCGACCGCAACGCCGCCCACGTTTATTCTCTTTGTGTTTTCTCTTTTCATCAGCCTGTCACTATCCTGATTATATCGTTGAACATCACGTACACCATCAGCGCCAGCAGCAGTACCATACCGGCGGCGTGGATGTAGCCCTCGTACTTGGGGTCGAGCTTTTTGCGGCTTATCGCTTCTATTATACATGTGATGATGAGCAGGAACACTCTGCCGCCGTCAAGCGCGGGTATCGGCAGCATGTTCATAACGGCGAGGTTCACCGCGATGAACGCGCCGAAATAGAAGATGCTGAAGAGCGCGTCGCTCACGGATTCGGCCTGCTCGCCCGTCTGCGCCATCATATCCACGATGCCGACAGGACCCGCCATGTCCTTCACGCCGACGTTGCCGCTCACAAGCTCGGAAAGTCCCATCCACACCATGCGCACGAATTCCATGCAGGTGTTCCATGTGTTCTCTATCTTCGCCCCTATCGTCGCCTCCTCGACGCCGAACAGGAAGCCGTACATCTTGTTCTCGTAGCCCTCGTATTCCAGCGGCACAAGCTCAAAATCCTCAAGCTTCACCTTTTTCCCGTCGCGGATGACGACGATGTCGTAGCTTCCGTCGCCCTTGGAGACGAAGTCGGACACGTCGTAGTACTGGTATATCCTGTGCCCGTCGATGCTGTAAAACCTGTCGCCCTGCTGAAGCCCCTCGGCGCTCTCGTAGGGACAGCCCTCGATAAAGCCCGCCAGCACCGGCACGCGGAAGGCCTGAGCGTTGGCGTAGAGACACGCGACGATGACGAAGCCCAGCACGAAATTCATAAACGAACCCGCGGCGAGGATTATCACGCGCTTCCACGCGGCCTGATTCGTAAACGCGCGCGGGTCTTTCGACTCCTCGTCCTCCCCGGTCATGGCGCAGAAGCCGCCGAAGGGGATGCAGCGCAGGGAATAGGTCGTCTCGCCCTTCTGCTTTTTGAATATGGCGGGGCCCATGCCGACCGCGAACTCCTCCACCCGCACTCCGCAGGCTTTCGCCGCGGCGAAGTGGCCAAGCTCGTGGATGATGATGAGCACGCCGAAGATAAGGATCGCTATGAGGATGTAGACAATAGTCATTTTGAATAATGCTCCCTGACAAATGCTCTGGCGGCGGCGTCGGCTGCCAGTATGGTTTCCAGATCTGCTTCCTGCGCGCTGCCCAGCGCGTCCACCGCGGCGGCGGCGCAGTCGTAAATGCGGTTGTAGCCCAGCTTATGCTGCAGGAACAGCCCCACGGCGACTTCGTTCGCCGCGCTCATCACGCAGGGCACGGTTCCGCCCGCGCGCGCCGCGTCCATCGCAAGGCGCAGGCAGGGGGTCTTTTCGTAGTCGGGCGCTTCAAAGCTGAGGTCTCTGAGTTTCCGAAAGTCGAGCCGGTCGAACATCGACTCGCGGCGCTCCGGATAGGTCAGCGCGAGCTGGATCGGCAGCCCCATGTCCGGCACGCCGAGCTGGGCGATGACCGTCCCGTCCACAAGCTCTACCATAGAGTGTATGACGCTCTGCGGGTGGATTACCACCTGAATGTCGTCCGGCGTCACGCCGAAGAGGTGCATCGCCTCGATGAATTCAAGCCCCTTGTTCATCATCGTCGCGCTGTCGACGGATATCTTCGCGCCCATGCTCCAGTTCGGGTGCTTCACGGCCTGTTCGGGCGTGACGTCCTCCAGTTCCTCGCGGGGTCTGCCGCGGAAGGGGCCGCCGGAGCCGGTGAGCAGGATCTTTTTAAGCTCGCCCTTCCCGCGCCCCATGAGGCACTGGAAGATGGCCGAGTGCTCGGAGTCGACGGGCACTATCTCCGCGCCCGTCTCCGCCGCGCGGCGCATGACTATGCTGCCCGCGCAGACAAGCGTCTCCTTGTTTGCAAGCGCAATGCGCTTTTTCCCGTCGATGGCGGCAAGCGTCGGCTTCAGCCCGACCGCGCCCGACACCGCCGTCACCACGCAGTCGGATGAGGCGAGGGTCGCGGCCTCGATGAGACCGGCCATGCCGGAGCCGACGCGGATGTCCGTGTCCGCGACGGCGATTCTGAACTGCTTTGCCGCGTCCTCGTCGTAGACCGCGACGAATTCGGGCTTGAGCCGTCTGGCCTGCTCTTCGAGCAGGTCGATTTTTCTGTTTGCGGTCAGCGCCGCGACGCGCATACCGATGTGCTCGGCGACCGCGATAGTCTGCCGCCCGATGGAACCGGTGCAGCCAAGTATTGAAATGGAATTTACCATGTTGATACCTCTTTTGTATATCTCATGCGTGTGTATGTCGTGCGCACCCTCTTGGCGCCCCTTCTAGGGGAGCTGGCGCGTCAGCGCCTGAGGGGTCTCCAGTGTGTAGAAAGTGCCATTAGGGAAAAGAAACGCCAACGTAAAGACCCCGCACCCTCTCGGCGCCCCTCTTAGGGGAGCTGGCGCGTCAGCGCCTGAGGGGTCTCCGATGTGTAGAAAGTGCCATTAGGTAAAAGACACGGAAGCGTAAAGACACCGCACCCTCTTGGCGCCCCTCTTAGGGGAGCTGGCGGCAACGCCGCCTGAGGGGTCTCCGGTGTGTAGAAAGTGCCATTAGGGAAAAGACACGGCAATATTAAGAAAACCTCTGTCATTCCGAGACCAGTTCGCAAACTGGTCGTGGGAATCCGTCTCTTTTCCGTACAGCAGTATGTTTCCGTGCAGAGTAAAGGAAAAGCGGATTGCCGCGTCGCTTCGCTCAACGCGACAGCGGCATACCACGATTCATTGATTTGCCGCCTAGTCCCTTTAGGGGCAATGACAGGTTATTTCGGCCTGTCGCGCCGATTTTTTATAACCGCGGATTCGCGGGATGCCCCACCTCACACCCTAATCGTTCGCAGATACGCTTTATGCTCATCCGTCACGCGATAGCTCTCTATCGCCTTCTGGATGGTCTTGTTGTGCGTCCACGGCGCGAGCCGGCGCTCCTCCAGATACGGCAGCGCCTCATTATAATTCTTTGCAAGCGCCGTCGCAAAATACCACGCCTGCATCATGTTCAGATAATATTTGTCGTACCCGCCGAAGCGCCCGTCGTCCGCCGCGGCGGCGATGTCCGCGTACTCCGCGCGGAAGTCCGCGCCGAGATACCAGCGCATCAGCAGCCCTATCGCATAGCGCCGCGTGTACACATGCTCAGACGCTGCCCAGCGGCAAATGTTCCCCAGCAGCTCCGCCCTGTGCGCGCCGAGCACCTTAGGATTGAGCTGGTCGCAGGTCGCCCAGTTGTCGACATAGGGCAAAAACCGCTCCAGCGCCGCGACGCAGTCCGCATAGTCCCGGATATACTCTATCAGGAACGCGTGCAGCGCGTACTCCTCGAAGTACTCATGCGGCAGCACCGCCATGAACCGCGCCGCCGTCTCCGTCCCGCGCAGCTCCTTCGCCAGAGCGCGCAGCGCCGGGGTGCGCACGCCTATGACCGTTTCGGGCGCGACCGTCGGCATAAGCTTCAAGTTAAACGCTTTGAACCCCTCGTCCCGCAGGGCGAAAAGCCGCGCCTGTATCTCCGTCACGGGTTCTTCACCCCGCCGTAGCGCCTGTCGCGGTGCCGGAAGGCGGCGATGGCCTTGTCCAGCTCATGCGGCGTGAAGTCCGGCCACAGTACGTCCGTGAAGTAGAACTCCGAATACGCGCACTGCCACAGCAGGAAGTTCGATATCCGCTGCTCCCCGCCGGGGCGTATCATCAGGTCGGGGTCGGGGATGCCGGCGGAGTAGAGGTAGCCGGAGAACTGCTCCTCGGTCAGCTCGCCGTCCGCCCTGCCCTCGGCGACGTCGCGCGCATAGCGCTTCGCGGCATGGATTATCTCGTCGCGCCCGCCGTAGTTGAGGCAGATATTCGCCTGAAAGCCCTCGTAGCGCTCGGAAATCTCGTTGGTCTCGGCGACGAGCGCCTGAAGTTCGGGACTGAGCGCCGTCACGTCGCCGAATACCTTCATGCGTATCTTGTCGCGCTCCATGGTGTCTATCGCCTCGTGGAGATACTTCTCCAGCAGCTTCATTATGGACTTGACCTCGTCCTCCGGGCGCTTCCAGTTCTCGGTCGAAAAGGCGTACACCGTGAGGTAGTCGACACCGATGTCCCTGCAGTAGGTCGCGATCTTACGGAAATTCTCCGAGCCCGCGGCGTGACCGGCCGTGCGCGGCAGGCCGCGCTTCTTTGCCCAGCGGCCATTGCCATCGAGAATAATGGCAATATGGCGGGGGAGGCCGGATGTCCCCCGCCGTATTTCTCTTTTTAAACCACGCCATCTCAGATCTCGGTAAGCTCTTTTTCCTTGGCGGCGATTATCTTGTCGATTTCCTTGGCGTAATCGTCGGTGAGCTTCTGGATGTCCTTCTCGGCGTTCTTGTAATCGTCCTCGGTGATCTCGGAAGCCTTCTGCTGCTTCTTGAACTTCTCGATAGCCTCGCGGCGGACGTTTCTGATGGCGACCTTGTATTCCTCGCCGTACTTCTTGGTCTGCTTGACCAGATCCTTACGGCGCTCCTCGGTGAGCGGCGGGAAGACGAGACGGATCATGCGGCCGTCGTTCTGGGGGTTGATGCCGAGATCGGAGGCAAGGATAGCCTTCTCGATGCCCTTGAGGACGCTCGCGTCCCAAGGCTGGATCAGCAGGGAACGGGGGTCGGGCGTAGCGATGGACGCGACCTGCTGGATGGGCGTGGGGGAGCCGTAGTAGTCGACCTCGATCTGGTCGAGCACGGCGGCGTTCGCGCGGCCTGCGCGGATGGTTGCGAGCTGAGTGCTGAGCGCCTCGCAGGTCTTTTTCATTTTCTGTTCAAATTCTTTGTAGTCGGACATGTTTTTACCTCCGTTTATGTTGATTTTATTATTAAACTGAATCGGATTTTGGGATGCACTATCTCGGCGCCCCGGCTGCTGTGTCTAACACCGCACCCTCTCGGCGCCCCTCTTAGGGGAGCTGTCAGCGAAGCTGACTGAGGGGTCTCCGGTGTTGAGAGAGTGCCAGTAGATAAAAGACAAGACAATGTAAAGAAAACCTCTGTCATTCCGAGACCAGTGCTCACACTGGTCGTGGGAATCCGTCTCTTTTCTGGACAGAGCATAAGGGGATGCGGATTGCCACGTCGCTTCGCTCCTCGCGACGGCGGCATACCACGATTCATTGATTTGCCGCCTAGTCCCTTTAGGGGCAATGACAGGTAGTTTTACCCTGCCCTTTCTTTTTCCCTCTGCTCCAGTCTCCCCTCTGGCGACCCCTTCGGCACTTCGTGCCACTTCCCCTAGAAGGGGCAGCGCTCCGCGGCAAGGGTTTCAGGCTGGCGCAAAGGCAACATCGCACCCCTTGGCGCCCCGACGGCCATGTCTAACGCTGCACCCCTTGGCGCCCCTTCTAGGGGAGCTGGCGCGTCAGCGCCTGAGGGGTCGCCGGTCTTTAGCAATTGCCATTAGATAAAAGACACGGCAGCGTGCAGACGAAGTCCCTTGGCTCCCTCTGACGAGGGAGCTGTCGGCCTGCGGCCGACTGAGGGAGAGACTCCCCCGCAGGCGTCTCAGCCCGCGGCCTTCCCGCTCACTTCACCAGCGTGCCGAGCTTCTCCCCGCCGAGGACGCGGACGATATTCTCCGGCTCCGCCAGCGCGAACACGATGACCGGGATGTCGTTATCCATGGCAAGGCTCGTCGCGGTCGTATCCATGACCGCGAGATGCCGCGCCAGCACCTCGTCATAGCTTATCTCGTCAAACTTCACGGCGCTTGCATCGACGCGCGGGTCGGCGGAATAGACGCCGTCTATGTTCTTCGCAAGGAGTATCGCGTCGGCATGTATCTCCGCCGCACGCAGCACCGCCGCAGTGTCGGTGGAGAAAAACGGCGCGCCGCTGCCGCCCGCGAACAGGACTATCTCGCCCTGCTGCATGTATTCGATGCTCTTTCTCGTGTCGTACCGCTCGCCGACGCCCTGAATGTCGACCGCGGTCATAACTCTGGCCTTCGCGCCCATCTGGCGGAACACGTCGCACACCGCAAGGCAGTTCATGCAGGTTGCAAGCATACCCATCCTGTCGGCGCTGACGCGCTCGACCTTGCCCGCGCCGTCCTTGACGCCGCGCCAGAAGTTGCCGCCGCCGATGACGATGCCGACCTCGACGCCCATCTCCGCGCACTTTTTGACCGTAGCGCAGACCTTGGACACAAAGTCGAAATCGAAGCCGGTATGCTTCTCCCCGGCGAGAGCTTCGCCGCTTATCTTGAGTACGACGCGCTTGTAAACAGGATCCATATCGCTTCTCCTTTATATATCAAGTATGCCCATAATCACGATGCCGATAACGACCGTGAGGATGCACAGATAATGCTTCTTCGATAGCTTTTCCTTCAGAAATATCCGACCCCATACAACGGAGGCCACGCAGTAGGAGGAGATAATCGGTGCGGCAAAGGCGACGTGCTCGGTGTCGGCAAGGGCGTAGATATAGAAGAACTGGCCGATGGTCTCGAACACCGCGCCGGTGTACTTCGGCGCCTCCTGCTTTGCGACAAGGCGCTGCTTCTTCACGACCGTGACGTAGAACAGCGACACAAGGCCGACCACAAGGAAGGTAAGCTCGTAGGCGACGTTCGCGGAGTCCTCGTCGATAAGCTCAAGCACACGGCTGTCGGCAAAGGTGCCCAGCGCGTCGAGCAGGCAGTAGACTATCGGGATAAAGATGGCGATCCAGCTCTTGGCATAGTGCCGGTTGCTCTCGTCCTGCCGCGCACGGCGCAGCTCCTCGTCCTCGTTCGCTTCAGTGAAGCCAAGACCAATGACGCCTATGCACACCAGTGCCACCGCAACCAGCGCCACGGGCGGCACCTCGTCCCCGATGCCGACGGTGATTATCGTCAGCACCGCAACTATCGCGCCGGAGCTGTTGCATATCGGGGAGGATATCGAAAGCTCGATGTATCTCAGTCCGATATACCCGACCGCCATCGACACTATGTACAGCGCCGACACGGGCAGATACGTCAGGATAACTTCCAGATTTATCTCCACGCCGCCGATGAATATCTCATACGCCGCGTGCAGACCCATCACGATACCGACCGCCGTGACCATCTTGAGATGGGAGTATTTGTCCTTCTCGTCCTGACAGCCGATCTTTGAAAACAGGTCAGAGCCGCTCCAGCACAGAAGCGCAATGACCGCAAACCAGAACCACATTGCTAGAAAAATTTCCTTTCACCTATATATATTCCAAATGATTTTACCACAGCCTCTCCCTTTTGACAATTCCCAAATGACAAATTATGCGCGGCGCGGGGCATATAATTGCCGTATGGAAGTAATCTACATAGACAGTCTGTTTTTTCTGAACCTCGGCGTGGACTATCTGCTGTGTCTCGCCTCGGCGCGGATATGCGGGCTATACCTCCGGCGGCGGCGCTACGTCCTCGCAGCGCTGCTCGGCGCGGCGTATTCGGTGGCGGTGTATCTGCCGGGGCTGGGCTTTCTCGCCTCGTGGCCTGGGAAGCTCGCCGCCGCGGCGCTGATGTCGCTCGTGGCCTACGGGCGCGAGAAAAGGCCGCTGCGCTGCTGCGCGGTGTTTCTGGCGGTGTCCGCCGCGTTCGGCGGGGCGCTGTGGGCGATGTCGATGTCCGCGGGAGCGGGCGGAAGCGCCCCGATGCCGCTTGCTGTGTTCGTCCCGGCCTTCGCGCTGTGCTACGCCGGGCTGAGCCTGATTTTCCGTCACCGCGCAAGACTCGCGGAGGAAAAGCGCGTCGCCGTGGAGCTTCGGTTTCTGGGGCGCGAGGCGCGATTCATGGCGCTGCTCGACACCGGCAATTCCCTCTGCGACCCGGTCAGCGGCATGGAGGTCATGGTCGTATCGGCGCACGCGCTCTCGCCCGTCTTCGCGGACTACCCCGGCCTTGCCGCCTGCCCCGCCGTGGAGCTTGTCGAGCGCGCCGCGCGGTTTCCGGAGCTTGCCGGCCGGTTCCGCCTGATACCGTATTCCGCCGTCGGCGGCGCGGGACTGCTGGCGGCCTTCCGCCCGGACGCATTGACCGTCGGCGGCGAGACGCGCGCAGAGCTGCTGGCCGCGGTGTCGCCGGAGCTTCAGGGGGACGGCTTCGAGG
>CAVCWF010000088.1:0-2429 GCA_963605945.1 Lachnospiraceae bacterium | reverse complement strand
CATATGACTGTCGGAACTGAGTTTCAAAAAGGAGCTATTCATGTTATGTAAACCTCAAATCCTCTTTCTCCGCGAGCGAATTCTGTCCATACTCGGTCTGGAGCCGCCCTCGGTTTTTTACATCGGCGGCAGCGACACACTGCCGCCGCCACTGGAAAAGGCCGAGGAGGACGAGTGCGTCGCCAGGCTGGAAAGCGGCGATGACGCCGCGCGGCGCGAGCTTATTGAGCACAATCTGCGCCTAGTCGTGTACATCTCGAAGCGCTTTGAGAACACCGGCATCAACATCGAGGATCTGATATCCATCGGCACCATCGGGCTTATCAAGGCCGTGAACACCTTCAATTCCGGCAAGAAGATAAAGCTTGCGACCTACGCCTCGCGCTGCATCGAGAACGAGATACTGATGTACCTGCGCAAGATAAGCGCCCAGCGCACCGAGGTCAGCTTCGACGAGCCGCTGAACACCGACTGGGACGGCAACGAGCTGCTGCTCTCGGACATTCTCGGCACGGACGAGGACGAGGTGTCGCGCCCGCTGGAGGACGATGCCGACCGTCAGATGCTCATGGCGGCCATCGACTGCCTGAACGAGCGCGAGAGGACGATAATCCTCATGCGCTTCGGGCTGTCCGGCTCCGGGGAGTACACGCAGAAGGAGGTGGCCGACATGATGGGCATCTCGCAGAGCTACATAAGCAGGCTTGAAAAGAAGATAATCGACCGTCTGCGCCGTGAGATGCTTCGGCAAATGCAGTGTTGAAAACGCGGCGCGGGTCGGGTATAATATCCATATCACTCCTACGGAGGCAGATATGGATATTTTTGATCTTATCGGGCCGATAATGGTCGGCCCTTCAAGCTCGCATACGGCGGGAGCGGTGCGCATAGGGCTTGTCGCGCGGCGTCTGCTGGGCGAGGAGCCTGCGCGGGCGGAGCTGCTGCTGCACGGCTCGTTTGCCGATACCGGCCGCGGCCACGGCACGGACAGGGCGCTCATCGCGGGGCTGCTGGGCATGGAGCCGGACGACTCCCGCATACCGGACAGCTTCGAGCACGCCGCGGAGCGCGGGCTGAGGTTTGAGTTCGGCACATGCAATCTGCGCGAGGCGCACCCGAACAGCGTGCTGCTGCGCGTGACGGGCGGCAGCGGAAGGCGCGTCGAGGTCGTCGGCGCGTCGATAGGCGGCGGGCGGATACAGATACGACAGCTGAACGGTATGCCGCTGTGCTTCTCCGCCGAGCAGCCGACGCTGATAGTCAATAATGAGGATCAGCCCGGCAGCGTCGCGGACGTGTCGCGGCTGCTCGCCGAGCACGGGATAAATATCGCGACCTTTCAGGTCAATCGCAGCTCGCGCGGCGGCACGGCGGTGATGGTCATCGAGTGCGATGCCACTCTCAGCGACGATATCGCCGCGGACATCCGCCGCCTCCCCGGCATCCTCAACGCCGTCTGCGTGTGAAAATCGCCGCGCCCTTGGCGCCCCTCTTAGGGGAGCTGTCGACCGCAAGGTCGACTGAGGGGTCGCCAGTCTATTGATTTTTGCCAATAGGCAAAAGAAACCGTGCACTATATGTCATCCCACCCCCACACTTTGCACCGCACCAAATTCGATGCACTCCCCCACTTGGCTCCCTCTGACGAGGGAGCTGTCGGCGTGAGCCGACTGAGGGAGAGAATAATCCCGCACCTTGTTCCGTATTAAAAATCTCCGCGCCAGTGTTGAATCTTCGCCGCGTAGCGCTGCCCCCCGCGTGTGAAAATCGGCGCGTCAATCCTAAACTTTCGCCGCGTAGCGCCTCCCTTGTGTAAAGGGAGGTGGGTCGGCGCAAGCCGAGCCGGAGGGATTGTGCAATATAATCCGATACATGCGCCGTTTTCGGGCGAATACGTAACATTCACAGCACGGCGGACAATCCCTCAGTCGCTTCGCGCCAGCTCCCTTTACACAAGGGAGCCGAACGGGACGGCACAGAGGCCGTCCCGTTGTCCACCGTCCCACACCACATGCCAAATCGGCGCACCCATTTAAAAACAACCTGTCATTGCGAGGAGCGAAGCGACGCGGCAATCCGTTCTCCTTAATGCCGCACTAAAACATACTGCCGCCCCAAAAAGAAACGGATTCCCACGACCAGTGACATCGGTCACTGGCCTCGGAATGACAGTGGTTCTCTTTACATTGCCTTCTCTTTTATCCAATGGCGCTTTCTATCAACCGGCGACCCCTCAGTCACGGCTAACGCCGCGACAGCTCCCCTAGCAGGGGCGCCAAGGGCGCGCCGTAGCCACTGCGCCAATCCCAAACCTTTGCCGCGAAGCGCTGCCCCTTCTAGGGTAGTGCAACGGCGGCGCGGTAGTGAATGACATGCCGGGGGCATGTCAGAGCCGCGCCGTGACCGAGCCGCAGCGAGACAGTGGCGCG
>CAVCWF010000087.1:0-18048 GCA_963605945.1 Lachnospiraceae bacterium | reverse complement strand
ACCGAGACCGACGAGGCCGACCACTGCGTCACCGTCCGCGAGCGCGACAGCATGACTCAGGTCCGTATCCCCATCTCCGAGGTCAAGAGCTACATCGAGGAGCGCATAAAGTTCTGATAACGGCGTCAAAGAGCCATATTTGAAAGAAAAGGTGAACAGAAAATGAAAGATGGATTTATCAAAGCCGCTTCGGCGTCCCCGGTCATCAAGGTCGCCGACACCGAGTATAACGCACAGCGCGTGATCGAGACCATCAAGGCCGCCGACGAGATGGGCGTGAAGCTGCTCGTCTTCCCTGAGCTTGTCCTCACCGGCTGCACCTGCTACGACCTCACCGGCCACAATGTCGTCCTGCGCGGCGCGAAAAAGGCGCTGCTTGAAGTCATCGCCGCGAGCGAGGGCGTGGACATGCTCGTGTTCGTCGGCCTGCCCGTCGCCGTCGGCTCCAGACTTTACAGCTGTGCCGCCGCGATATATGACGGAGAGCTGCTCGGCCTCGTTCCGCGCGAGAACGTCCGCGGTACGCAGTTTGCCGAGCCGGCCGACAGCTATGTCGAGGTTGAGATAGACGCGGAGCATGTCGCCGTGCTCAGCACCGACTATGTGTTTACCTGCGCTGCCCTGCCAGACCTCAAGGTCGCCGCGGAGCTTGGCGCGGATATCGACGCGCTGGTGCCCCCCTCCGTGCGCCACGCTCAGGCGGGAGCGACGGTTATCGCCCAGCTTGCCTCCTTCCCGGAGACCGTCACCTCTGCGGACGAAGCGGAGCTTACACTGCGCTCCCAGTCCCGCCGCCTGCACTGCGGCATGGTCATGGCCGCGCCCGGCAAGGGCGAGAGCACCACGGACAACGTGTTCTCCGGCCTGTGCATGATCGCCGAGAACGGCGAGGTGCTTGCTGCATCCGAGTGCGAGAACAGCATGGCCGTTACTGAGCTTGACGTTGAGTACATCATCAATACCCGCCGCGAGAGCGACGATTTTGACCTCGATTCCGACGAGTATTACGAAGCGGTCTGGGGCGGCGAGCCGGTCGTGACCGAGCTGACCCGAAGCTACCGCAAGTACCCGCATCTGCCCGCGGACGAGGCCGATCTGCCCGCGTACTGCGAGCGTATGCTCGACATTCAGGTCTCCGGCCTTGTCAAGCGTATGCAGTATGCCGGACTTGACCACTGCGTAGTCGGCATCTCCGGCGGCGTGGACTCCACGCTTGCCGTCATGGTCAGCGCGATGGCGGTCAAGAAGATGGGGCTGCCCTCGACGAATGTCGTCGCCTGCACGCTGCCCTGCTTCGGCACCTCCTCCCGTACCAAGTCCAACGCCATCGTCGTCGCCGAGCAGCTCGGCGCTGAGGTTCGCGTTATCGACATCGGCAAGAGCGTCTACCAGCACTTCGACGATATCGGCCACGCGCATGACGACTACTCCATCGCCTTCGAGAACGCGCAGGCGCGCGAGCGTACGCAGGTGCTCATGGATATCGCCAATAAGCTCAACGGCCTCGATGTCGGCACCGAGGATCTGAGCGAGTTCATCGACGGCTGGTGCACCTATAACGGCGACCATACCAGCATGTACGACGTGAATATGGGCCTGACCAAGACTCAGGTTCGCGCGAACGTCAGCTATATCGCGGGCAAGACCGAGGATCGCGTCCTCAAGGCCGCGCTTTACGACGTGCTTGACTGCCCCGTAACGCCGGAGCTACTGCCGATACATGACGATCAGATCGAGCAGAAGAGCGAGGATTCCGTCGGCTCTTACAGCCTTCAGGACTTCTTCACGCATAAGATCCTCATCTGCGGCTTCGGCCCGGCCAAGACCCTGCGTCTGGCGAAGATCGCGTATCATAACGAGTTTACGGACGAGGAGCTTGTCCGCTGGCTGAGAAGCTACTGCAAGCGCCTGTTCACGCAGCAGTTCAAGCGCAGCTGCCTGATGGACGGCCCCGCCGTCGAGGCGTTCAGTGTCTCCCCGCGTACCGGCCTGCATATGCCGTCCGACGGAGAAAGCACCCTCTTCCAGCACGAGATCGACGAGCTGGCCAAAGAACTGGGACTCGAATAAGTAATAGTTTATAGAATTACAGAAAAGTACCGTGTTTTCACACGGTACTTTTTTGCGCGTAATAGGGAAGCGGGACAGAGGCCGTCCCGCAAATGCTGCGCTTCGATAAAAATCGGCGCGCCAGATTAAATCAATCTGTCATTCCGAGGAGCGAAGCGATGTGGGAATCCGTTCCTCTTTGAGCCAGTAGTACGTTTCGTGCAGCATAAAGGGGATGCGGATTCCCACGACCAGTGTGAGCACTGGTCTCGGAATGACAGGAGGTTCTATACCCCGTACTTTCTTTTGTACTCTGCTCCGGTCTCAACTCTGGCGACCCCTTTCCCCAGTGTGCGCACTGGGGGCTTCCCCTAGAAGGGGCAGCGCTTCGCGGCAAAGGTTTAAGATTGACGCGTCGGTTTGGGCAGCGCCTCGCGGCAAAGATTTTGCATTGGTGCAAAGCCAGCGCACAGCCCCACCTTGGCGCCCCTCTTAGGGGAGCTGTCGGCGTTAGCCGACTGAGGGGGCGCCGGACGTGGACTATTGCCATTAGGAAAAAGACAAGGCAGAGGAAAGACCACATCCCCATCCCATCGTTTGACTATTAATTAGCAATCAACAAAACTTTGCTGGGTTTACATGTAAAAATTGTGAACTTTGTATAATTTCTGCGATTTTAATACTTGTGTACTTCGAGATTATATAGTATAATGCAGACAGATCATTAAACGGACAAACTGCTGAACGCTTACTATATCAAGGAGGAAAAGAATGACAAACGAATATCTGAAGAGAGTGTACGCAGATGTGGAGCGCCGCGACGGGCACGAGCCGGAATTCCTTCAGGCTGTGCGCGAGGTTTTCGAGTCGCTGGAGCTGGTCATCGACAAGCACCCCGAATGGGAAAAGGCCGGACTTATCGAGCGCTTCGTCGAGCCCGAACGCGTCATCGAGTTCCGCGTCCCATGGGTGGACGACAGCGGCAAGGTGCAGGTCAACCGCGGCTACCGTGTGCAGTACAACTCCGCCATCGGCCCCTACAAGGGCGGGCTTCGCTTCCATCCGTCTGTCAACCTCTCCGTTATCAAGTTCCTCGGCTTTGAACAAATCCTCAAAAACTCCCTGACCACGCTCCCTATGGGCGGCGGCAAGGGCGGCTCCGACTTTGACCCCAAGGGCAAGTCCGACACTGAAGTCATGCGCTTCTGCCAGAGCTTTATGACCGAGCTTTACCGCCATGTCGGCCAGTTTACGGACGTTCCGGCGGGCGATATCGGCGTCGGCGGGCGCGAGATCGCGTACCTCTTCGGCCAGTACAAGCGTATCGTCAACCGCTTCGACGGCGGCGTCATCACCGGCAAGGGACTGACATTCGGCGGCTCGCTGGCGCGCACTCAGGCTACCGGCTACGGCGTGTGCTATTTCTCCGCCGAGGCGCTCAAGCATCTGCGGAACACAAGCTACGAGGGCAAGACCGTCATCGTCTCCGGTTCCGGCAACGTCGCGCAGTACTGCGCGGAGAAGGTCACGGCGCTCGGCGGCAAGGTCGTCGCAATGAGCGATTCGCAGGGCTACATATACGACCCCAACGGCATCAATCTGCCCGTGCTGTTTGACATCAAGCAGCGCCGCCGCGCGCGTATCAGCGTGTACGCGCAGGAGGTTCCCGGCAGCGAGTACCACGAGGGCTGCAAGAACATCTGGAACGTCAAGTGCGACATCGCGCACCCCTGCGCATCCCAGAACGAGATGGACGCGGCCGGCGCGCAGGCGCTTGTCGACAACGGCGCGATGGCCGTATTCGAGGGCGCGAACATGCCGTTGACTCCGGAAGCCATTGAAATAGTCCAGAAAAACGGCCTGCTGTACAGCCCCGGCAAGGCGTCCAACGCCGGCGGCGTTGCGACTTCCGGCCTTGAGATGAGCCAGAACTCCATCAGGATGTCGTGGAGCTTTGAAGAGGTCGATGAAAAACTGCACGGAATCATGCAGAACATCTATAAAGCCTGCTATGACGCATCGGTCGAATGCGGCCGTCCGGGCGATCTTATGGTCGGCGCGAATGTCGCGGGCTTCCTGAAGGTCGCGGAAGCGATGATGGCTCAGGGCATCGTATAATAAATTAAAATTTCCTCGCTCCATTCCACAAAGGCGGGCAGCACCACTCGTGGTGCTGCCCGCTGAGTACATTGTTACAAAAAACTCCCTCCGGTTAATCCGGAGGGAGTTCCTGCAATTTAATCAAATCTGACGAAGCCGGTAGTGCTGCCGAGGGGATAACCGAGGATCCACGCACATTCGCCGCATTCGGGGCACTTCACGCCTTCGGCGTTCAGCTTCTTCACCCGCGACTCGGCGCGCATGAGATACATGTTGCTCTTGTCGAGATAGTTGCACTTTCCACAGCAGCAGAGATAGTTGGCAAAGCTGTCGTATATGCCCTTTTCGCGGTCGGTCTTCTCCTGATAGCTCAGCGCCCGCGGGGTTATATTCTTGTTCCTCTGCATCGCGCCACCTCAGATCAGGTGCTCGCGCTTGACGCTGTCATAATGCTTGTCGAGGAAGGGCAGGACGACAGAGCGCATGAGCTTCATGTCCAGATTGAAGTAGTACACCGCGAACAGCGCGGACACGGTTCCGAGCAGGATACCGAGAAGTTTCAGCAGTTTTTTCATTGTTGCTCCTTTCTTACCAGCCAAGGGTATCGTCGAAATCGACCAGCGACGGATCGACCGGCTCCTCGTGCAGAACGTCGGTCATGTACTGGTTGACGGCGCGGCGCGCCTCGTTCGTCGGCACTATGCGGCAGTCCATGAGAGAGTGCGGCATCCAGATGATGTGGAACTTGTCGCGGTGCTTCGCAATCTCCTCTTCCAGCAGACCCTGCGCGCCGGCCATGCCCTTGCAGCCGATATCGTCGTACATGATGATGGTGTCGCAGTTGAACTTCTCCGCCGTCTCCCACATCTGCATGAGGTGGCGGTTGCCGCCGACGGTGTGCGTGCGCATCGGGGTGTGCGAATACCAGTCGGCCAGATCCTCCATCATCGTCTCTCTGTCCTCGGTGTCGATGAGGTTGTGCCCGGTCAGCGAGTCCATGTTGATGACCGCGAGGATGCCCCAGCAGTTATACAGCCAGCCGACACCGTGGCAGTAATAGGTCGAGCCGCAGCTCCACGCGAGCGCGCGGTGACGCGTGTTCGGGAAGGGCTTGATGTTCTTTTCGACGCACTCGTACATGAGCTTGAGCGTCTTGGCCGAGGATTTGGCAAAATATTTCGTGCCGCCCTGCTGGTAGAAGTATATGCGGTACATGCCTTGGCATATCGCGTTGAGACAGCCGTTGTCGGTCTTGCAGTAGATGTCCCAGCGCTCCATCTCCTCGCGGTTGACCTGATTGGTCGCCTCGCAGTGCCTGATGAACGCGTCCCAGTCGAACTTGCGGCCGAACTGCTTCTCCATGAAGTCGATCGCGCTCTCGATCTCGTGCACGCCCAGCTCCTTCGTGGTCGGGTCGTCGTACATCAGGGGAGTGGTGAGCGGGTGAACGGCCTTCTTGCCGTTATTAGACAGCGCGCGGTACATGGCGGAGTTGTCCATCATGTTCGCGTCGCAGGGGTTGTTGGTGGTCATCCAGAAGTTGCCGATGTCGGGGTATTCGCCCTCGACGGCGACGCCGACTTCGGTCAGCGGCAGGGTGCACATGTCGCCCGGTATGCCGCAGCTGACGGCCTGATCGACGTAGTAGCAGCCCAGCTCCTTGCGCATCAACGGCAGCATGAAGGCCGCGTGCTGCTGGATGTTGACGGCGTAGCAGCCGGGGAAGCCGAAGATGAGGTGCTTCGGCAGTGTGTAGTCGAACGCGACGGTCACGTCCGTCCACTTCGTCTCGCCGAAGTGGCGGTCGGCGCGCAGCTCGTTCCACAGAGTCTCGATAGAGTCTGATATCATGCAGTCGATGGCGGTGAGGTCGGCGCGTAGCGCCATGCCGCGGTCACCCTCTATCCATTTGTCTATCATCGACGGGGAAACGAGATATGCGCTGAGCCAGCGGTATTTCCAGAACGCTTTCACCATGCGCACCGGATCGCGCATCACAAGTCCGCCCATCTTGACCCATGTGATGAGCCAGCGGCTGAACGCGAACGCCGTGTCCTTCACGCCGCGCCACTCGCGGCGGGCGTAGATGTTTGTGCCCTCTATGTAGCGCTGACCTATGTAATGGCACTTTTCGTCGCCCTTGAGGAAGTGCTCAAGAGTGCCGTACTGCTGCTTTAAGCTATACTTTCTTTTCCACATATCTCACACCTCACTTTTCCGACTGGATGCGCTTGATCTCCAGCGACTCCACGAATGCCTGAAAACGTGTGCGGAGCTGGCCGGTGGCGGCGTTGGTATAGTCCTTCTCGATCTGGCAGACGGGCAGCGTGCCGGGCAGGGAGAAACCGTCGCTCATCCACTGCGCGGCCTGCGCGCGCTCATAGCCCCAGTATTCGCAGAACTTCATGTTCTCGACGATGACGCCCTCCGCGCCGTATTCCTGCGCGATTTTGTACAGGAACTGCTTGCGCGCGACGACGTTTTCCGGCCCCATCGAGCGGGGGCACTGGTTGGTCTGGATATAGTGGTCGGCGATGGCCTGAAGAATGTCTTCGCCGGGCTTCACGATTATCTCCTCGCGGCCGGGGATGGAGCCGAAGCAGTAGCGGTCGGCCGCAACATACGCGCCGCAGCCCTCAAGGAGCTTGGTGAAGTCGGGATCGTCTATCTCACTGCCGGCGACCATAACGCGGGCGCGGAACGGGAACTTCGGCTCCGGTTCGCGGGACTTGATCTCCTCCAGCGTCTCGCGCAGGTAGGGGAGTATCAGATCCTTGGGACATGTGAGGCTGACGAGCTGGATAACGTGGAACTCATAGCCCGTGATGGGCGGGTTCGGCAGCTTGCGCATGTCGCCGATCTCGGTGATGATGCGGCAGACCTCGTTATGCTGCTCGATGGCGGCGCGCAGCTTCTCCTCCGAGAAGTCCACGCCGTACACGCGTTCCAGCGGCTCGATGATCTTCTGCTCTATCTGGCGGCGGAAGTAGCCCGCGTGCCACGCGGTTTTCTTCAGCGGCATGTCGATAAAGCTGGTGAAGAATTTTTCCTTCGGGATGAGCTTGCAGTAGTCGAAATACTGCTCCATGCGGTTCATCGTCGTGCAGCATTCCTGACCGAGCAGCGCGTCGATGAAGTTGTAGCCGCCCTCGAAGGCGCGCTCAAGTATGCTCTTGGAGTAGGGACATGAGCGGTTTGTCATGTAATAGGTCGCAAGATCGGGATTCGTGCAGCGCGGAGCGCGCAGCCTTACGCCAAAACAGCCCTCGACGTCCAGCAGGACTTCGGGTATGTACGAGCAGTTGTAGGCCAATGCGTGTCTCCCCCCGGCGCAGGCGGCCTGCACCAGAGCATTGTTTGCGTCCTGCAGCAGATCCTCAAAAAAGATAAGATGCTTCAGGTCTCTTAAAACCATTGCCCCCCTGAGTGTTATATATGGTATCAACTACACAATATTATGACACTTCTGATAAAATAGTCAATACCAATACAGCTTATGCTTCTAAACATTATGCCATTTGACGAAAAATAAACAGGAAATTTGTGCAAATTTACAATTTAAGGCTGAACGAAAAAATAATTAAATTGTTTACATAATTTTATGTGGCATTTAGGAAAATGCTGTGTTATAATGTATCAGCTAAAATTATGGGGAACATAATGCCCATTTTAATATATGGAGGAATATTATGGATAAAAACATCCTCAGAGAATACGCGAAGCTTATCGCCGTCTCCGGCGTGAACGTGCAGCCCGGACAGGAGGTCGTCGTGCGCGCGGAGCCGGAATCACTTGATTTTCTTGAAACGCTGGTCGAGGAGCTTTACCTCGCGGGTGCGGGCAGAGTGCGCGTCGAATGGCGCTACGTCCCGCTGACCTGCCTTGACATAAAGTATCAGGACACGGAGACTCTCGGCAGCGTCCCCAAATGGGAGGAGGAGAAGCTGCGCCACAACAGCGAAACTCTCCCCGCCATGATATATCTGGATTCCGACGATCCCGACGGCATGAACGGCATTGATCAGGAGAAGTGGGCGCTTGCACAGCAGGCGAGATATAAGATATCCAAGCCCTACCGCGACGCGATGGAGAACAAGTACCAGTGGTGCGTCGTGTCCGTGCCCGGCGTCAAGTGGGCGCGCAAGGTGTTCCCCGGTCTCAGCGACGACGAAGCTGTCGAGAAGCTGTGGCAGGCGATCCTCGAATGCTCCCGCGCAACCGACAAGCCGATCGAGACTTGGAACGCGCACGATGAGAATCTGCTGCGCCGCTGCAATTGGCTCAACAGCCTTGACCTGCGCCGCCTGAATTATAAGAGCGAATCCACCGGCACCGACTTCACCGTCGGCCTGCTGCCCGAATGCCAGTTCATGGGCGGCGCGGACAAGCTGCCGGGAACCGACGTCTGGTTCAACGCCAACATCCCGACCGAAGAAGTGTTCACCACGCCCCGCGCGGGCGACGCTGAGGGCATCGTCTACGCCACCAAGCCCCTGAGCTACCGCGGTGTACTCATTGAGAACTTCTCCGTCCGCTTTGAAAACGGCCGCGCCGTCGAGGTACACGCCGAGAAGAACGAGGAAGCGCTGAAGCTGATGATCGCCATGGACGAGGGCGCCTGCAAGCTCGGCGAGTGCGCGCTGGTGCCGTACGACAGCCCGATAAACCGCAGCGGCATCCTGTTCTACAACACCCTGTTTGACGAAAACGCAAGCTGCCATCTCGCGCTCGGCATGGGCTACTCCAGCTGCCTCAAGGATTTTGAGAAGTACACGCCCGACGAGGCGCGCGAGCTTGGAGTGAACGACTCGATGATACATGAGGACTTTATGATCGGCAGCCCCGATCTCTGCATCACGGGCATAACCGCGGACGGCCGCGAGGTGCCGATATTCATAAACGGCGACTGGGCGGAGTAAGCCGCACAGCCCCGGACATTCCTTTAAAATCTGACCGAAAGGCGGTTGAGAGCAATGGAAAAAAATCAGAAGACCGAAAAAATCAGCTTTTACACGGAGCGCAAAAGCGCGCTGGTGCAGGCGTCGGTCATATTCATGCTGCTCTCGGCCATATTCCGGCTCGTCGGCTGCTGGGGGCGCTGGAACGACGCGTTCTTCGCCGCGACTCAGATCGCGCTGCCGCTGGCCTGCAACCTGCTGTTCATCCTGCTGGTGCTGACGCTTGGCCGCCGCGCCCTGTGGACGACGGTGCTGCCGGTGCTACTCGGCGTCGTGTTCTTCATTATAAAGTCGTTCAGCTTTGACAGCATACTGCACACGATACTGTGCATCCTGCTGTACCTGCTCGTGGCGGTATTGTATACTGGCACGGTGTTCGGCCGCATCAGGACAAAGTGGCTGCTTGTGCCGCTGTTCGGCCTGCCCCTGCTGTACCACATTTTTGTGGAAGACCTCAACGCCATGCGCAGCGCCACCCCGCCCACGCTGCCGGAGGGCTTGCAGGAGATATCGGTGCTCTGCATCATGCTGTCCCTGCTGCTTCTGAGCATTGCAATGAAAAAGAAACAACCTGAAACGCTGCCTGATCTCCCGAAGATGAAGGCGCCGAAGGTCATCGTGCCCGGCAAGGGGGAGCCTGCCGCCGCCGATGGCGATGCCGCGGCGGAGACCGCGAAGGAAACAGCACCTGAAAAATCGGGGGAGAAGTAATGAGCGAAGAAAGAAACACCGGCCGCAGCCGCGCCGCCACGGGGCGGGACAAGGCTGTAACCGGCAAAAACGCGGCCGTAACAGGCATCGGCGCGGCGTTCACTGGCCGCGGCAAAGCCTACACCGGCTCGCACGAGGCGGTTCCGGAGCCGAAAGCGAAGGCCAAAAGACCGCCGAAAATAAAAGAAAAGATAAGCCCGAAGTCGAAGCGTACGCTTTATATCTGCGGCACGGTTCTGGCCGCGATACTGATAATCGTGATGGCCGTCGTGCTGAAGGGCACTGCGGCGGACAAGAGCTACTCCGTGTATTTCGACCGCGGCAGCTCGCTGTACGAGTCGCAGGACTACGACGGCGCGCTCGCGTATCTGCGCAAGGCGGCGTCGAAGGACAAGACCGTGGAATGTGTGCTGCTGATGAGCCGCTGCTACGAGCGTCTCGGCAACGTTGACAAGGCGCTGGAGCTGCTGCGCGGAATGGATACGCAGGACGCGCAGATATCCGCGCGCATAAACGAGCTTGAGGCGCTGCGCCGCGCGCAGCAGGAAGCGGAGCTTGTGGAGATCGCGGGGGAGAAGTACCAGCTTGACAGCAGCGGCCTTGTGGCCGACAATGCCGGACTGCGGGACGCCGACCTTGACAATATCGTCCGCCTGCGCGCGCTGAGCAGTCTCTCCATCGCGGACAATTCCATAACCGACATCTCGCCGCTCACCGCGCTCGGCGGCCTGACCACCCTGAATCTGAGCGGCAACCGGATAAGCGATATATCGCCGCTGGCCGGACTTCTCGGCCTGCGCACCCTGTATCTCGACTCTAACCCCATAACCGACCTCACGCCGCTGTACGGGCTGGATAATCTCATCCTCCTCAGCATCAAGGGCATATCCATGACCCCCGAACAGCTCGCGGAGCTGACGCAGGAGCTGCCGGGCTGCACCATTTACAGTGAGGGTGAGCCGGGGAGCGCGATGGATATAAGCATCGGCGGCGTGACTTTCAGCTCCGATATCACGGAGCTTGATCTGAGCGGGAAGGGCCTGAACGACATTTCGGCGCTCTCCGCCTGCAAGAAGCTTGTAAAGCTCAACATTTCCGACAACAACATCTCGGATCTCAGCCCCCTCATGGATCAGAAAAGCCTGCGGGAGCTGGATATAAGCGGCAACCTCATAAGCGACCTCCGGCCGCTCATGGCGCTGACCTCGCTCGAAGTGATACACGCGGGCAATAATCTTATAAGAAGCACCGTGCCTCTCGGCGGCCTGAGCGCACTGAGGGAGCTGTGCCTCGATTCGAATAAGCTCACGGACGTTTCGGGCATAAAAAAGCTCACCAGCCTTGACACACTGTGTCTGCGCGACAGCGGCATGACCGATGAGAGCCTGACGGCGCTTGGGAGCATCCCGTCCCTGCTCAGCCTGAATATCGAGAATAACCCCGACGTCAGCGGCGAGACCGTGGACGCGTTCAAAAAGCTCAACCCCGTCTGCGAGGTGACTCATTCGACGCTCGTGTACCTCGTCGAGCTTGGCGGGAAGCAGTTCCGCGAGGATATCACGGAGCTGGATGCCAGCAACCTCGACCTCGTCAGCATCTCCGCGATGGGCGAGTTTGACGCGCTGGAGCGCGTGAACCTCAGCGGCAACAGAATATCGAACATCTATATCTTCCAGTGGCTCAGCGGGATAAAGGAGATAAATCTGGAAGGAAATCAGGTCTCCGACGTGTCGCCGCTGCTGAGTATGGAGAGCCTTGAGGTGCTCGACATCACCGATAACTGCGTAAGCAGCACGAGCGCACTCTGCCAGATGACGTGGCTCAAGGAGCTGCATATCGCCGGAAACGACCTGACTGCGGAGCAGATCGACGAACTGCGCCAGTCGCTCCCGAATACGACGATATACGCGGACTGAACGTGATAGATTAAATACAGAAAAACGGATTGCCGTGCGGCGCTCCGATTCCCAGCAATGACAGCTGATTTTAATATGAGTCATTCCGGGGAGGGCGGAGCGGAACGCGGCAGTCCGTTCGGTTTATTTAAGCTTTTCAAGGCGCGCGAGCGATTTCGAGAGGTCTATCGTCTCGTCGCTTATCTTTACCGGCTCTTTGTCCGGCACGACGTAATCCTCTATCGGGATGCTGATCGTCATCATTCGCTCAAGCTCGTGCTTTATGTAGTGCAGCTGCGTGCAGTGCGGGGAGCGGTCGACCGAGGCGAAGCGGAGGCTTGTGATCTGACCGGTGCTCAGCATGGCGCCGAGCTTTGTGACGGCCATGTTGATGTGCGTCTGTTCAAGACAGAGCGAGTATACCTCGTCGGCGTCGCGGCAGAGCGCGGCGAAGCCTTCCGGATGCGTGGACGACAGACATGCCCCGCAGACGAGCACCCGCCCGCGCACGTCGTAAATGTTCCGCGTCATAAGATCGTTCATTGTGATACCTCCTTTTCTTTGGCAACTACTATAACACTATTTTCCGCGCCGAACAACAGTTAAAATTGCGTCAAAAACTGGCAGAATTTATACACTTTGGAAGATTTGTATATATCATTGTTTTGCCAGTTTATTGTATAATAATAAAAGAGTTTACATAAGAGGTTTTACATAAATTCCAACTAGGGGGAGTTCAACTTGAAGAAGAGAATTGCGGTACTGCTGACGCTCGTTATGATCTTCGGCGTGTTCTGTGCCGTTCCCGCAAGTGCCGACAGGGAGGATACCTTCCATTTCCACACCCGCACTGCGGAGTACAGCTTTAAGGTGGGGGATACCTTTACATACTCCTACTGGCTCAACCTGAACCCGTCCATCCTCGCCGAGCTTGGCGATTACACCGGGATAAAGGCGCTGTATCTCGAAAAGATGATAGGCAACATCATGTATGACACCGATTGCCTCACCGTCATCAAGACCGAGATGCCGCAGTTCAGCAGCCTGCACAGCCGCGTGTTCCAGAAGAACGACGTGCTTGACGGCAGCCTCATCGACGACGGTGTCCTCGACTTCACGAACGACGATCTCGGCTTCTACGCGCTCGGCAAGCTCACGGACGATGAAAAGAACGCGTTCAGCGAGACCAATATCGCCGTCAGCATCACCTTCCGCGTGACTGCCGGCAACACCGAAAGCTCCTACATGCGCACCCGCCTGCGCAACCTCACCTGCACCACCGATACCGGCAAGGAAATTGTTCTTGTCCACCGGGATCAGTCTACCTTCAGACCCTACGTCTCCTATGAGACCATAAACGACGAGCAGCCCAGTGTCGTACTCAAGTCGCTGGTTGACGACTGCGGCATGGACGTGCGCTACATGGACGTCCTCGGCAACACCATCGACGGCACGGGCATCCGCCCCGACGGCGAGGCGGTTGTCGTGATGTACGGCTTCACGACCGACGGCCGCTATGTCAAGCTCACCGAGAAGTACACCGGCCAGAAGGTCGTCTGGTTCTTCGACGTGCCGTACGGCCAGTATTACGTCGAGTGCTACTTCACCGATGCTGAGGGCAACTACTACGCAACCCCCGATCCGGAGAAGGCCGAGCATGTGAACGTCCCCGCAACGGGCGAGGTTCAGGCACTGTGGCTCGTCAAGGCTGACCCTGACGAGGTCATGCGCGTGAATATAACCATCAACTGGGTCGGCGATAAGGGCTACGTCCCCGCGCGCCCAGATTACCTCCTTGCGGAGCTTTATTCCGGCAGCACTACCTATGTCAGCCGCTCCATAGCCCGCACGGAAACTCAGGAGAACATCAACTACGTCAAGATAAACGACGAGGAAGGCAATAAGATAGATTATTCCCTCCGCGTCTCCCCGGTCTCCACCGATTCCAAGACCGTGCCCTACACCTTTGCGGTCGAGAAAACCGGCGAGGACTATATCGTCACCGCGACCTACGTCGGCCTTGAGTCCGATCTGGGCGAGGTCTCCGGCGACGGACATTACTGGAAGACCATAAGCGAGACCGAAGGCACCTGCACGGAACCGGGCAGCAAGAGTCAGGTGTGCGAGGATTGCCACAGTGTCAGAAAGGTCGAGACTCCCGCGCTCGGTCATGACCCGGTCATCGAGCCGGGACGCTCCGCAACCTGCACCATGCCCGGCCTGAGCGACGGATACCACTGCGGCCGCTGCGGCGAGATACTCGCAACGCAGGAGCCGGTGCCCGCGCTCGGCCATCTTGAGGTCATCGACCCCGCCGTCGAGCCGACAGAGGAGAGCCGCGGCCTTACCGAGGGCAGCCACTGCGGCCGCTGCGGCATCATTCTCAAGGTGCAGCAGGTCGTGCCCGCCATCGGCGAGGAGATACCGGAGCATGAGCATATATGGGACGCCGGCTGTGTGACGCTCGAAGCGACCTGCATCAGCGAAGGCCAGATCACCTACTCCTGCGCCGTCTGCGGTACGCTGCGCGTTGAGGCGCTCCAGATGACCGACCACGTCATCGAGACCCGCGGATACCGTGAGCCGGGCTGCACCTACGGCGGTTACAGCGGCGATCAGGTCTGCGTCTACTGCGGTACACTGATAGCCAAGGGCACCGAGACCGACCCCGCGGGTCACAGCTGGGGCGAGGGTCTGGTGATACATCAGGCAAGCTGTGTCAGCGAAGGCCAGCTCACACATACCTGCACCAAGTGCGGCAAGATCCAGCTGGAGACCATCCCCATGACGGATCACACCCTTGAGCTGAGAAATCAGAAGGCCGCAACCTGCACCGAGGACGGATACACCGGCGACGAGGTCTGCACCGTCTGCGGCGTCACCGTCAAGACCGGCACCGTCGAGGCTGCGAAGGATCACAGCTGGGGAGTCGGCAAGGTCACGAAGGGCGCTACCTGTCAGGCCGAGGGTGAGATGAGCTACACCTGCTCCGTCTGCGGCGAGACCAAGACCATCCCCGTTGACAAGACCGACCATAAGACCGAGCTTCAGAACGAGAAGGAAGCCAGCTGCACCGTCCGCGGCTACACCGGAGACAAGGTCTGCACTGTCTGCGGCGAGGTCGTCGAGAAGGGCGAATATATCGACCCGTCCCACTCTTGGAACGAAGGCACCGTTACCCGCGCGCCCACCAGCCTTGCTGACGGCGTTATGACCTACACATGCACCAAGTGCGGCGCAACCAAGACCGAGAGCATCCCGCATGGAAGCTCCGGCATCGGCGGCACTGTCACCGGCGGCGGTTCCGGCCTGACGAATCCCAGCGCCAAGCCCAAGACCGGCGACGAAGCGAACGCGCTCCTGCTCGCAGTTATCATGCTTTCGTCCATGACGGCTGTCGTCGTCACCGCGAGAAAGCTCAGAAAAGAAAAATAATCACCCGCCGCAATGGGCGGTATAGTAAGACGCTCCCTCCGGTTTAGTTGGAGGGAGCGTCTAGTCTTGGATTCACTCAGTACAGAAAACACCCTGCCGGGGTTCCGGCAGGGTGTTGACGTTTATCTTGCTTACAGCAGAGCGTTGATCTTTGCTTCGATGTCCTTCGCGACGGCTTCGGGGACGATGCCGCCCTTGACGACCTTGTCGAATATCTCGCCGCAGCTCTTCTTGTTGAACAGCTTGATGGGGTACTTGAGCAGCTGGGGAGCAAGCTCCTTGACGACGGCGGCGGTCGCCTCGTTGTCGAACAGTTCCTTAACGGTCAGGCTTCTGAAATCCATGATTCTTCTCCTTCACAAAATTTTTCGGTTGGCCTACGCCATTGCTAAAATTATATCATATTGAAGCGGATAAGTCAAGCGCGGTGCTTGTAAAGAGGGAGGAACTGTGATAGAATCAGTAGCATTGTAAATTTTATGCTTTCGAGGGAGATTATGAAAAAATTTATCCTGTTTATAATGGCCGCGCTGACCGCGCTGGCCTTCTGTGCCTGCGGACAGACCGAGCCCGCCCCGGAGCCGACTCCGGAGATCGTGATGGTGGACGTTGGAGGGACGGAGTTCCCGGCGGACGCTGAAGCGCTCGACCTCAGCGACGCGGAATACAGCTTTGACGCGCTCTGCGCCGCGAACGAGAGCTTCACAAATCTTGCGTCAATACAGCTCGGCGGCAGCGTCGACTATCCTGCCGCTAAGGCCGATATCGCCCGCCTGCGCGCGGCGTATCCCGATGCAGAGCTGCATTTCTCCGTCAATGTTGCCGGTACTGAATACGACTGCGCCGAAGAAACGCTCGACCTGTCCGCTGCGCTCGCTTCCGGCGAGCTTGCCCAGACGCTTGGCGTCCTCGACGCGTTCCCCGCGCTGCAGGAGATAAATCTCATCCCCGCCTCTGGCGACGCCGTTCCGCTCGACCTTGACACTCTGCGCACCCTGACCGACGCTGTGCCCGGCGTCAGGCTCACGGCGGTCTTTGAGCTTTTCGGCCAGACTGTCAGCAGTAATGACGAGAACATCATATTTGACAAGCTCGACATTGGCGACGAAGGGCTCGACACCCTGCGCCTTGTCATGCCGTATCTGAACTGCAGCTACTTCCAGATATCCGACTGCGGCATAGACTACGATCTGCTTGCCGAATTGCGCGACGAGTTCCCGGAGCGCAATGTCGTGTGGCGCATATACATATATAGCTATCCCTTTATGACCAACTGCCACCGCGTCCGCACCGTGCACATAGACTCCGCCAGCTGCGAGCTGCTGAAATACTGCACCGAGGTCAGATACCTTGACCTTGGGCACAATCTGCTTATCAATAACTGCGACTTTGTCGCCTACATGCCGCACCTGCAATCGGCGATCCTCGGCCTGACCGCCATAACGGACATTTCTCCGCTTGCCAACTGCAAGGAGCTGCAATTTCTTGAGCTGCACCGCTCCAACATAGCCGATATTTCCGTGCTCTCCGGGCTTACGAGCCTTGAATATCTCAACATCGGGGGTATGCCGGAGCTGACCGATCTGTCCCCGCTGTTCGATCTGACCGGGCTTAAAGTCATACGCATCGTTTCCGACCCGAAGATATCCGCCGCGCAGATCGAGGAGCTTCAGGAGCATCTGCCTGACACGACCTTCCTGCTGGAGGGCTGGGCACCGCATATGAACGGCTGGCGCTATGACGACGACGGCAATATGACCGAGTGGTACGCCCGCCTGCGCGAGCAGATGGACTATGCCGACGAAGGGGCTTACACCGATATCCGGTGACGGTGCGGTCATGGCGGCGCAGTGCTGTACAAAAGCTGGGCTTTCAACGGATATATAAGCCCAGCCGGACGAATCACGGCACGATGGACTTGTTCTATATAAAGAAGTTGTGACGCGGAGGACGGATATGGAGATAAAAAAACTGAAACAGAGCTTTTCGGTGTGTCAGGTCGAGGACTACTCGCTCGTGAACCTCGACGCCGGGTACTGCTTCATTGGCAAGACCGACGAGGAAAAGTCGCTCGTCTGCGTGGCGGGCGATGTCCCGCGGAATGTGATCCGGCGGGATGACGGCTGGAGGGCGTTCCGTATTCAGGGCGTTCTGGACTTCGCGCTGATCGGCATATTGGCCAAGATAGTCTCGCTTCTGGCGGAAAACGGCATTTCGATTTTCGCCGTCTCCACCTACAACACGGACTATGTTCTGGTGAAAGAGGAGAACTATCAGAAGGCGCTGGACGTTCTCGCCCGTTCGGGCTATGAGATAACGGACTGAGCGCGGCGAAATGAAAAGGAGTAATGACAAATGATATTGCTGCAATTGGCGCTGTACTGCCTGCTGTTTGTTGTGCTGGTGAAGTGCGCGGCGGGGAACAGCGGGCTCAATTGCCTGTATTTTTACCCGAAGGAGTATATAGAAGAAGCTGAGCGGCGCGGCCTTGCAGACAAGGACACCGTGATGAAGAGGGGGAAGCGCTTCATGCTGCCGTTCTGCGTCGTTATGTTCGCCGTGCTGATACTGATAATCTCCGTCTGGAACGGGGTCACGGACTTCAGGACGGCGTATATCCAGTCCTGCATCTTCCTTATTGTCACGAACTGGTTTGACGGCATCGTGGTCGACCGGCTGTGGGTGGGCCGCGGCAAGCTCTGGGTCATCAAGGGCATGGAGGGCGTGCCGTACGTCAAGCCGTGGAAGCTCGTGCTTACAAAGCGCGCTATTGCCACGGTGCTGTACCTCATCATCGCGCTTGCGGCAGCCGGTATCGTTGTGCTGCTCGGTAAGCTCTGAGAATAGGGCTCTGTGTCAATAGTTGGGGTAGAGTAAAAAAAAGAAAATGTGCAGAACAG
>CAVCWF010000086.1:0-8510 GCA_963605945.1 Lachnospiraceae bacterium | reverse complement strand
GACACTTTCAGGTATAGGCGGGGAAGTCATATGGGCCCCGCGTCTCTACCGGGCAGCCCTTGAATTGCCCGACTACCGAGTTGAGTATAGTCACACACAGCCTGAAACAGCTGTGTGAGCTTTGCTTTTCGGTAGAGAGGTTTGCTCTCTGCCGTTTTTTTATTTTCATTTTCAGGAGGAAAGCGATATGCGCGTAATCAAGACCAAGGACCGCTCAAAGCTGATTCAGGCAGCCATGGGCAAAATCCCCTGCGACCTCACGATAGGCAACGTGCAGTTTCTGAATGTAATAACAGGTGAAATATATCCGGCCAGTGTAGACATACTGGACGGATTTGTTGTTTTAGTGCGCGAAGAAGGGCAGGAGCCCGTCCTCCCCGCAAAGAAATACTACGACGGCTGCGGCAGATACCTCATCCCCGGCTTCATCGACACGCACGTACATGTGGAAAGCACCATGATGATCCCCGAAAATCTCTCCCGCGCCATCCTCCCATGGGGCACCACCACGATCTGCACAGACCCCCACGAGATAGGCAACGTTATGGGCGTTGAAGGCGTAGAGTTCATGCTTGACAACGCCCAAAAATCTAAGCTCCGCCAGTACGTTCTCGCCCCGTCCTGCGTGCCGTCCGTCCCCGGCCTTGAAAACGCCGGCGCGGAGTTCGGCGCGGCCGAGATCGGCAGACTGCTCGACATGGACAATGTCGTCGGTATTGCCGAGATAATGGACTATGTCGGCGTCATCAACGACACCGAGCGTATGCACTCCATAATTGAGGAGGGCGTCAAGCGCGGAATGTTCCTGCAGGGTCATGCGCCCTACTGCACCGGTAAGGAGCTCGCGGCATATCTGATCGGCGGCCCCGTATCCGATCACGAGAGCGTCTCCGAGGACGAGGTCCGCGCAAAGCTCAGAGCCGGTATGCACATCAACCTCCGCGCAAGCTCTCTTATAGACAGCCTGTCGTTCCTCGTCGACGGCTGCAAGGATATGCCGTGGCGCGACTTCGTATCCGTCTGCACCGACGATGTACACGCAAAGGATCTGCTGACCGTCGGCCATATCAACAAGGTCGTCGGCAAGGCGATCGCTGCCGGTCTCGACGGGAAAGAGGTCATAAAGCTTGCTACGCTGAACGCCGCACGTGAATACGGCTTTGCGGATCTCGGCGCGATCGCGCCGGGCTATATCGCCGATATTCAGCTTGTCGACGCGCTGGACGGCAGCCGCCCCAAGGCCGTATTCGTCGAGGGCGAGCTGGTCGCCGAGGACGGAAAGTATCTCGGCGGCGACAGCATGGGCGCGGCTTATGACCTTCCCAACACCGTCAATATCCCGCAGCTCAGCGGCTCCGACTCCTTCAGGCTGCGCGTACCCGAAGGGTACAGCGGCAGCACCGTGACCGTGAATGTTATGACTCCCGTCCCCGGCAGCCGCATACTGCGCCATGTGGTGCCCACCGAGCTTCCCGTGAAAGACGGCGCCGTGGATATCAGCGGCGACGCGTCGCTCTGCTTTGTATGCTGTGCCAACCGTTACGGCCTCGGCAGCAAGACCATCGCCGTGTACAGGGATTTTGGCCTGCTCACCGGCGCGCTCGCCTCGACCATTTCTCACGACAGCCACAACCTCACCGTGTGCTACCGCAGCGCGGACGACGCGTGGCTGGCCGCGGAAACGCTCAGAAACTGCGGAGGCGGCGTGTGCGCGGCAAACAACGGCAGCGAAACGCACATTGAGCTTCCTGCGGCAGGGCTGATGAGTCAGAAGTCCTGCGCCGAGGTCGCGCAGGATATTGCGGAGGTTCAGAAGGCGGTCGACGTCATAAGCGGCGGCGCGCTCACACTGCTCGCCAGTGCGATAATCGCTCTGCCCGTTCTTCCCAGCGTTGTTATCACAGATATGGGGCTTGTGGACGGAACTACCCAGTCCTTTGTCCCCGTATTTGCAGATATGTAAGCAGAAATCAAACCAGAAAGAGAAAAGGAGAAGATCATGGAGAAACTTTTCAAGCTCAGCCAGCGCGGTACCGACGTCAAAACAGAGGTTATCGCCGGTCTTACGACCTTTATGACCATGGCATACGTTTTGGCGGTACAGCCCGCGGCTATCTGCGGAGGCGATGCGGCGGTCGTTGATGTCAACGGCGTCGTTATCAGCAAGTCTGCAATAATGATAAGCTGCGCCCTCGTTTCCGGCCTTATCACCATGCTCATGGCATTCTACACCAACCTTCCCTTCGCGCTGTCCACCGGTATGGGCTCCAATTTCATCCTCGGCGCAATGATCCAGTCGCAGGCGATCAGCTTCGGTTCCGCGATGCTGATAACCCTCGTATCCGGCATCATTTTCGTCGCTCTTACCGTGTTCGGACTTCGTGATCTGATCGTCCGCGTCATTCCGAAAAATTTGAAGATCGCGATATCCGCTTCCATCGGCTTCTTCATTGCGTATCTCGGCTTCAAAAACTCCGGCATCGGCAGCTTCGCCAACGGCATTGCGCTCGGCGACATCACCGACCCAGCGGTTCTCCTCTCCATCGGCGGTCTGCTCCTCATGATCGTTCTCAACGCTCTCAACGTCAAGGGCGCGATACTCATCAGCATCCTTGCTATCACTCTCATCGGCATCCCCTGCGGCGTGACCCACATCTCCGGCGTCGCTGCCGTCCCCGACTTCTCCGATCTCAGCAACGTCATGCTCAATTTTGACCTCAGCAACGTGTTCACCGCAAGCGGTCTTATTCTCGTTTTTGTCTGCTTCTTCGGCGACTTCTTCTCCACCCTTGGCACCGTTCTGGCCGTCGCGGGCCGCGCAAACATGCTTGACGAAAACGGCAACCTCCCCGGCATTGAGCGCCCCTTCCTCGTTGATGCCATAGGCACTTGTGTCGGCGCTCTCACCGGCAACACCACCGTCACCACCTATGTTGAGTCCACCTCCGGCGTCGAAGCCGGCGGCCGCAGCGGTCTGACCTCCCTTGTCACGGGCGTCATGTTCCTCCTTACCGTGTTTCTCGCTCCCCTGTTCGTCGCCATCCCCTACTGCGCGACCGGCCCCGCGCTCATATATGTCGGCTTCCTCATGCTCAAGGGCTTTGTAGATATCGACTTCTCCAGCTTCGACGAGTGCATAGCTCCCTGCGTCATGCTCATGTTCACCGCCTTCACCGGCAGCATCACGAACGGTCTCGGCGCGGGCATAATCGTTCACGTCCTTGTCAAGCTCGTCAAGGGCCGCGCCAAAGACGTACACCCCATCATGTATGTGCTCTGCGCCCTTATGGTGCTGTACTTCATCGTCGGCTGAATGACGCGTTCCCGGCCGCGCCCTTTTGGACAAGGCCGGGAACGGCTTTTCACCCCGGCATAAAAATTTTCCGCACGTTTCCGTCAATTTTGTACGTCCGCTCAATATACATTGCAGATGAATAATATTCGCGTTGCAGCTTGCACATAACTATTTCGCTTACGCATGTATAACATTACATTTATTCATGGTTGCCCCTCTTGACAAATGAGAAACACGGTCGTACAATCATGCCATTCTTGAAAGAAGGAGCGAGCAGCACATGTATAACGTCCGTTTTGACAGCATGATGATGGGTATGATGCGCATGATGAGCATGTGCATGATGATGTGCGCCAAAAATTGCTCGCTTGCTTCATAAACCTGTCGATCCGATGCGGAGAATGTATTCACAACAGGCCTGAAAGCAACGAGCTTTCGGGTCTGTTTTATTTTTGGAGTGTTGATATGATAGAACTGAAGAATCTCAGCAAGGTCTATAAAACATCGGAGAAAGAGATTGTCGCGCTTGACGGCATAAACCTCACAATTCAGGACGGCGAGATATTCGGCATCATCGGTCTCAGCGGCGCCGGCAAGAGCACCTTGGTGCGCGGCATAAATCTCCTCGAACGCCCAACCGGCGGCGAGGTGATAATTGACGGCAAGAGCCTCACGGAGCTGCCCCGCAGGGAGCTTCTGAAGCTCCGCCAGCAGATCGGCATGATATTCCAAGGCTTCAACCTTCTGGAGCAGCGCAACGTTATAAAGAACGTCTGCTTCCCGCTGGAGCTTGCGGGAGTCAAGAAGGAGGACGCAAAGGCGCGCGCTCTGGAGCTGCTGAAGCTGGTCGGACTTGAGGACAGGGCGTCCTCCTATCCGTCCCAGCTCTCCGGCGGACAGAAGCAGCGCGTGGCGATCGCAAGAGCGCTTGCGACAAATCCGAAATACCTCCTCTGCGACGAGGCGACCTCCGCGCTCGACCCGAACACCACCCGCCAGATCCTCGACCTGCTGAAGGAGATAAACGAGAAGCTCGGCGTCACGATAGTCGTCATCACCCACGAGATGCGCGTCATCGACAGAATATGCGACAGCGTCGCGGTCATAGATTCCAGCCACATCGCCGAGGTCGGCAAGGTCAGCGCGGTGTTCTCGAACCCGCAGTCGCAGATCGCGCGCGACCTGATAGTCCCGAAGGACAGCACCGTCATCAGCACCGCCGGCGGCCGCCGCATAAGGCTCATCTTCGACGGCAAGGACAAGACCAACGACCCGCTGATCTCCCGAATGGTTCTGGAGTGCGGCGCGCCGGTCAACATCCTGTTCGCGGACACAAGGATTTTTGAAGGCGTCCTTCATGGACACATGGTCATAGAGCTTCCGAACGATAAGCGGGAAGCGGACAAAATAATCACATGGCTGTCCGGCAGCAGTGTGAACTGGAAGGAGGAGATATAAGCGATGTTTTCTGAAATGTTTTATAAGCTGTGGAACAATGGTCTGATACAGCTTGGAATATGGGAAACCGTATATATGACCCTCATCTCCTCCGCGTTTGCCTATCTGATAGGCCTGCCCCTCGGCGTGATACTAAACGTCACCGATAAGAAGGGCATCGCCCCGCACCCGAAGCTCAACAGCGTGCTCGGCTTCGTGGTCAACTTCTTCCGCAGCATTCCGTTCATCATCCTGATGGTCGCAATGCTTCCGGTAGCAAAATTCCTTGTCGGCACGATGATCGGCAACAAGGCCGTTATCGTGATGCTGATAGTTGCCGCCGCGCCGTACGTCGCGCGCATGGTGGAAAGCTCCCTCAACGAGGTCAACGTCGGCGTCATCGAAGCGGCGCAGTCGATGGGCGCAAGCAACTTTGAGATAATCTGCAAGGTGCTTGTCCCGGAGGCAAAGCCCGCGCTCATAACCGGTGCCGCAATCTCCGTCGTCACCATCCTCGGCTACTCCGCCATGGCCGCCACGATCGGCGGTACCGGCCTCGGCCAGATCGCAATAATCTACGGCCATCAGCGCAGCAACGACGATATAACGTGGATCTGCGTGTTCCTGATATGGATCATCGTTCAGGTGATTCAGGAGCTTGGCCGGTACATCGCAGTCAAAACCGACAAGAGAATAAACAAGTAACTCATCAATTTTATATAAGGCACTTGGCCAAAATATTTTCTGAAAAGGAGAAAAACAAAATGAAGAAGACTCTTACCATCATCCTCGCACTCGTACTCGCGCTCGGCGTTCTCGCCGGCTGCGGCAGCAGCGCAAGCACCCCCGCCGCCTCTGAGGCGCCCGCAACCGAGGCTCCCGCAGACGCATCCGAAGCCCCCGCCGAACTGACCCCGCTGGTCGTCGGCGCAAGCTCCACCCCCCACGCCGAGATCCTTGAGTCCGTCAAGGACGTTCTTGCCGCCGAGGGCTATGACCTTCAGGTCGTCGTTTACGATGATTACGTCCTGCCCAACACCGCTCTTGCAGACGGCGAGCTTGACGCAAACTACTTCCAGCACACCCCCTACCTCAACAGCTTCAACGCTTCCAACGGCACTGACCTCGTCTCCGCGGCAAAGATCCACTATGAGCCGTTCGGCATCTACGGCAACGGCGTGAGCGCTCTCTCCGAGCTTCAGCCCGGCGCAACCATCATCATCCCCGCTGACGACTCCAACGAGACCCGCGCACTTCTCCTCCTCCAGCAGGAAGGCCTCATAAAGCTCCCCGATGACGCAAGCGCCGAGAAGGGCGTCAACCACCTCGACATCGTTGACGACGGCGGCTACAACGTCACTCCCGTTCAGGCCGACACCGTTCCCTCCGTCCTCGCCAACAGCGACGCCGGCACCATCGCAGTCATCAACGGCAACTACGCGCTTCAGGCCGGCCTGAAGGTCGCTGACGCTCTCGCAATCGAGGACGCTTCCGGCGACGCGGCTCAGACCTACGCAAACATCATCGCAGTCCGCGCGGGCGACGAGACCAGCGAAAAGACCCTTGCGCTCGTCAAGGCTCTCCAGTCCGACGCTGTCAAGACCTTCATCGCCGACAGCTACAACGGCGCAGTCGTCGCAATATTCTAAGCTTCCGAAGTACATCTATCCTCTTTTGATAAATACACCCCGCCTTTTTGGCGGGGTGTATTTTTACGCCGGCGCGCTGAAATCGACACAAACCGCCTGACGTGTTGTTCAGTTATCTGTTTTTCACTGGTATCATAATACTATCACATAAAGGAGGCAATAAGCCATGAATACAGACAAAATCTACGCAGAACAGCTCGCCAACGAATACGCGCCGAAGGACACATCCAAGGTCGTCGCTCTCCGCAAGCTTGATGCGAAAGCCAAGCTCCCGGCTACCGTGTTCACCTACACCCTCGGCATAGTCGCAGCCCTCGTCTTCGGCACCGGTATGTGCCTTGCCATGGGGCAGATAGGCGGCGGAACCGCCGTTTCCTTTGTGCTCGGCATCGTTGTCGGAGTGCTGGGCATGGTCGGTATGAGCGTCAATTACCCCATATACAAAAAGCTGCTGGCAAAGGGCAAGCAGAAATATGCGTTTGAGATCATGGAGCTGGCAAAAGAGATCAGCGAGAAGTAACGCATGAAGCGGGCAAGGGAGATGATCCGGAGAATGCTGCATCCGGCCAAATGGGTGCTGCTTTTCGTGCCGCCGCTGTCATTTGCCGCGCTTATCCTTATATTTGCGGCCGGGAGCACAAGGAGTATGCCGGCATACGTAACCTACTGCATGTCGGCGTATTCCCTTACAATATGGCTTGCGGCATTTCCCCGGCTGACAAAGAGAATAAAATCGGCTATAATGAGCATTGGGGTCGTGCGGAGAGCCGCGGATTCCCGGATCGCGGGACGGTATATGAATGACCCGGCCTTTCGCGGCAGCGTCGGCATCTATCAGGGGATGACGGTAAATTTCCTCTACGTGGTGTTCCGCGTCGCCGCCGGTATCCGCTATACCTCGGTGTGGTTCATCTCCATGGCGGTGTACTATCTGGTGCTCGGCGGGCTGCGGGCGTATCTGATCGCCTGCTACCGCCGCCGCAGCCCGGAGCTTGAGCGCCGCTGCTATTGCCGCGCGGCATGGCTGCTGTTCCTGCTGAACGTTCCGATGGGCGGCATGATCGTTCTGATGGTGCGTACGAACTCCGGCTTTTTCTATCCCGGCCATATCATCTACCTGTCGGCGCTCTACACGTTTTATACGCTGGTGATGTCTGTGCTGAACCTTGTGAAATTCCGCAGATTGGGCAGCCCCATCCTGACTGCCGCCAAGGTGCTGAACTTTATCTCCGCCATGATGTCGATCCTCGGCCTGCAAACGGCGATGATATCCCGCTTCTCAGCGAACGGGGAGGGCTTCCGGAGGCTGATGAACGCGATAACGGGCGGGTTTGTGTACGGCGTTGTCATACTGCTGGCCGCCGCGATGCTGATGCACAGCAGAAAATCGGAAAAGAGGGTGGAAACGATTGAATAAGTCTGAAAGCAAATATTTCGCGACTGCCGCGAGAATGGACGAAGCGCTCTGGACGCTTCTGGAAAAGAAGGATTTCGCCTATATCACGGTCAAGGAGATATGCGCGGCGGCGGGCGTCAACCGCTCTACCTTTTATCTGCATTATGAAACGATGGCGGATCTGCTCTCGGAAAGCGTCAGCCATATGAATGAGCGCTTCATTGCCTATATGCAGAAGGATGCGGAGTCCTTTATCGCAAAGCTGCGTACGTGCCCGCTGGACGAGCTTTATCTCATTACGCCGGAATATCTGGTGCCGTATCTCAGTTTTATCAAGGAAAACCAGCGTCTGTTCCGCACCGGGCTCGAAAACGCGGCAGCACTCCGGCTGGAGGACAGCTATGCGGGGCTTTTCCGGCATGTCATCACGCCGATACTCGACCGTTACGGCGTGCCGGAGAGTGAGAGACGGTATCTTGTAGCGTTTTATCTGCACGGACTTATGGCGATCATTTCGGAATGGCTCAGGAACGGCTGCTCCGATCCCGTGGAATATATCGCAGGTATGATACAGCGCTGTGCGAAGCGCAGCGGGGACAAACCGTAAAAGCGTCTGCCCGCATATAGTGAAATCCCCCGATTCGGAAGAATCGAGGGATTTTCAGTTTCAGCGTCATTCAACAAGGCAAAATATGTGTCAGCACATATGGCAAGATCAGGGATTGTTCTGCTT
>CAVCWF010000085.1:0-2509 GCA_963605945.1 Lachnospiraceae bacterium | reverse complement strand
GAAGAAATCGGGATATATCGCAAGCGTGATCTTCGCCGTCATCGGCGCGGCGTTTCAGATCCTGCCGTTTTTCGTGATGGCAAGGGTCATCAGCAAACTGCTGGCCGGGAATAAAGAACTCGCCGGTTATTTGATCGACTGCGCGGTGATGGCGGCGTTCTGGCTGATGCGGGTGCTGTTTCACTCACTGTCCACGGCGCAGTCGCACAAGGCGACCTTTGCAGTGCTCGGCAGCATCCGCAAACAGGGACTTCAGAAGCTTGCACGGATGCCGCTGGGCGACGTGCAGGCCAAAGGCTCCGGGGAACTGAAAAACATCCTTGTCGAGCGGGTGGACAGCATCGAACCGACGCTCGCCCATGCTATCCCCGAAATGAGCAGCAACGCGGCCGTCGTGCTGGCGACGCTTGCGTATCTCTTCGCCCTTGACTGGCGCATGGCGCTCGCGGCGCTCATCACGCTGCCGCTCGGCATGGTATTCTTCATGCTGATGATGGCGGGCTATGAGAAAAATTATGCCCGCACCGTTGCGGCGACGAATACGCTCAACGACACGGCGGTGGAGTACATCGGCGGCATCGAGGTCATCAAGGCCTTCGGCAAGGCGAAGAGCAGCTACGAAAAGTTCGTGGCCGCGGCCAAGGAGTGCGACCGCAGCTATATCGACTGGATGAACAAGAGCAATTTCTATTTCACCTTCGCCATGAACATCATGCCCGCGACGCTGCTTTCGGTGCTGCCGATCGGCGGGCTGCTGATGAAAAACGGGACGCTGACGCCGGAAAAATTCGTCATCGTCGTTATCCTCGCCATGGGCTTGGTGACGCCGATTATCGGCTGCATGAAGTTTACCGACGATCTAGCCAAGGTCGGCACCATTATCTCTCAGGTGACGGACATCCTGACCGCGCCTGAACTGCCGCGCCCGGAAGCGGACGCAGAGACACCACAGGGCAACACCGTGGAGCTGCATGACGTCCGCTTTGGCTACAACGACACCGAAGTGCTGCACGGCGTGAACCTCACATTCCGCGAGGGGACGGTCAATGCGCTCGTCGGCCCGTCCGGCAGCGGCAAGTCGACTATCGCAAAGCTCATCGCGTCTTTCTGGGATGTCGGCAGCGGCAGCATCACCGTAGGCGGTGCGGACATCCGCAACATCTCTGCCGAGCATTATAACAGGCTCGTCGCCTACGTGTCGCAGGATAACTTCCTGTTCGACGGCACCGTGCGCGAGAATATCCGCATGGGCAGACCGGACGCGACGGACGCCGAGGTCGAGCAGGCGGCGCGCGGCTGCGGCTGCTATGATTTCATCATGGAGCTGGAAAACGGCTTTGACACGCAGGTCGGCAGCGGCGGCGGGCATCTCTCCGGCGGCGAGAAGCAGCGCATTTCCATCGCCCGCGCGATGCTGAAAAACGCGCCGATCGTCATTCTGGATGAGGCCACGGCGTACACCGACCCGGAGAACGAGGCCGTCATTCAGGAGAGCGTGGCGAAGCTTGTCCGCGGCAAGACGCTCATCGTCATTGCCCACAGGCTTTCCACAATTGTGGACGCCGACCAGATAGCCGTCGTGAACGACGGACGCATCGAGGCGGCGGGCACTCAGGCGGAGCTGCTGCAAAATTGCCCGCTGTACCGCGCAATGTGGTCTGCGCATATCGTGTCGCGCGATTCCGTGGAAGGAGATGCCGTACATGCTTGAAATTCTGAGAAAGTTTTTTGATTTCTGCGACGAGAGGGAGCGGCGGGAGTTTTATGTTTCTATCGTCCTCGGCGTTGCGGCGGCGCTGTTCACCGCGCTGAAAATCCCGGCCATCGGCGTCATGCTGCAAGCGATCCTTGCAGGAAGCGTCACCGCAAAAGCGATACTGACGTCGCTTGCGATAATGCTGGTGTCGGTCGTCGGCTCGTCGCTGCTGAAATATAAGGCGACTGCCTTGCAGACCGACGGCGGCTACTGCACTACTGCCAACAAGCGTGTGCAGATTGCCGAGCACCTGCGCTACCTGCCGATGGGCTACTTCAATGAAAACAGCCTCGGCGCGATAAGCTCCGTCACCACAAATACGATGGACAATCTCTCCGGAGTTTCGACCCGCGTCGTCATGCTTGTAACCGAGGGGCTGTTTTCCACCGCGGTTATGACGCTGGCCGTGTTCCTGTTCGACTGGCGCGTGGGGCTGCTCATCGTCGCGGGACTGGTGATTTATTACTTCGTCAACCACGCTTTGCAGCGCAAATCCGAGAAAACGACGAGCAGGAAGCTCACCGGAGACGTGGCGGTGGTCGAGCGGGTGCTGGAGTACATCAAGGGGATTGCCGAGGTGAAGTCCTATTCCATGACCGGCAAATATAACCGCAGACTGGAGGCCGCCATTGACGAAAACGTTGATGCCAACATTGACATGGAGCTGAAGCTGCTGCCGCTCATGTGGGCGCAGAACGCCGTCGCCAAGCTCATCGACGTGGGCGTCGTGGTGCTGTCGCTTGCGCTTTATAC
>CAVCWF010000084.1:0-3534 GCA_963605945.1 Lachnospiraceae bacterium | reverse complement strand
AGAAAACCTCTGTCATTCCGAGACCAGTGACCGACGTCACTGGTCGTGGGAATCCGTTTCTCCTTGTGACAGCACAATATTATATGTGCGGCGCATAGGGGATGCGGATTGCCGCGTCGCTTCGCTCCTCGCAATGACAGGGTGTTTTAAATCTGGCGCGCCGATTTTCATATTGGCGCGTTGCTCATAAACAACGGGACGGCACAGCGGCCGTCCCATACATCTATATTAAGATGCCCACTCGCCTCGCACCGTCACCCCAGCGCGCCGCCCGGCCGCCTGCGCGACGGGCGGTAGTACAGCAGTGCCGCAAATATCAGCGCCGCCGTCACGCCGAGACTGACCGGATACACCGTCATCAGGTTCCGGAACGTGCGGCTGTGCGGGAACACCAGCTCCACCCAGCAGATACGCACCCCGCACACGCCCAGCGTTGTGAGCACCGCCGGCGCAAGCGATATCCCGAACCCGCGCATGTACCCGGACATGACGTCGTACGTCAGGCTCAGCGTGTGCGAGAGCATGACGAGCATCAGCCGGATGTACCCCGTCTCGATGACCGCCGGGTCGTCGTTGAAGATGGCAAGCAGCGTTTTCCCGCAGCTGAGCACCACCGCTATCACGACCGCGAGCGTCGCAAGCCCCTCCGCGAGGCACAGAAACAGCGTCCTTCTGCACCGCTCGGTCTGCCCCGCGCCGTAGTTCTGCCCCGTGAAGGTCGAGCAGGCCTGACCATACGCGTTCAGGATGTCGTAGGTTATGACCTCGATGTTGAACGCCGCGCTCGACGCCGCCATCACGACCGTGCCGAGGCTGTTGATCGCCGACTGGATCACGATGTTGGATATTGCGAACATCGCGCCCTGCACCCCGGCGGGCAGGCCGATGCGCAGGATGTTCGACAGGCAGCGCCAGTTGATGCGCAGCATCCGCGGCTCGACGCGGACGGCGCTGTCGGTCGTCCGCAGGCGGCGGTACAGCAGCGCGGAGCTGACGGCGTTCGAGACGACCGTCGCGATCGCCACGCCGTCCACCATCATCCCCAGCACCGCCACGAAGAACAGGTTCAGCACCACGTTCAGGCAGCCCGCGCCGAACAGCGCGATGAGCGGCGCTCTCGTCTCGCCGATGCTGCGGAAGATCGCCGATTCAAAGTTGTACAGCAGTATCACCGGCAGGCCGAGCAGGTAAATTCTCAGGTACATCAGCGCCATCGGCAGTACGTCCTCCGGCACGTCGAGCGCGGTCAGCACCGGCTCCGCGATAAGCTCGCCGATAACCGCCGCGATGACGCCGCCGAGCAGCGCCACGACTATCGAGCTGTGCACCGCGCGGCTCACGGCCTCCCCGTCGCCGCGCCCCATAGCGTTTGCGATGACGACGTTCGCGCCCAGCGCGACGCCGACGAAGAGGTTGACCACCAGCGCGATCAGCGAGCTGTTGGCTCCGACCGCCGCGACAGCCGCGGTCGAGTATTCGCCCGTGAAATTGCCGACGACGGCAATGTCCGAGGCGTTAAAAAGCTGCTCCAGAATCGCCGTCGCCGCAACCGGGAACGCGTATCTGGGCAGTTTGTCCCAAATTGAGCCGTGAAGCATGTCAAGCTCTCGTTTTTTCATACTTTTCCACCTCACAAAATACACGGGAAGTATAATCCCCCGCCCCGGCAATAGCAAATATATATAAAGAATGGTTTATTATAGTTGCAAGGCATGATAGTTGCACAGCCCCCCTTGGCGCCCCTTTTAGGTAGCGAAGCGGCGGCGCGGTAGTGAATGACATGCCGGGGGCATGTCAGAGCCGCGCCGTGACCGAGCCGCAGCGAGACGCTGGCGGCCATCGGCCGACTGAGGGGTCGCCAGTTTTTGTGTATTGCCATTAGGGAAAAGAAAAGGCAGAGCACATACTACCTCTGTCATTCTCCCTAAAGGGACTAGGCGGCAAATCAATGAATCGTGGTATGCCGCCGTCGCGAGACCAGTGACCGACGTCACTGGTCGTGGGAATCCGCGTCCCCTTTCGACAGCACTTAAACCGCCTGCCATGTAAAAAGAGAACGGATTGCCACGTCGCTGTCGCTCCTCGCAATGACAGCAATTATTTAAGTCCGTTCTTTCTTTTCTCCCCTGCTCGTGTCGCTGCTCCGGCGACCCCTTTCCCCAGTGTGCGCACTGGGGACTGTCTCGCCGCGCCGCCGTTGCACTACCCTAAAAGGGGCAGCGCTCCGCGGCAAAGGTTTGTGACCGGCGCATATGTTGCACCGCACCCCTCGGCTCCCTCTGACGAGGGAGCTGTCGGCCGTAGGCTGACTGAGGGAGAGAAGCCCCCTCAAACTATCGCCGTTAGACACCCCCATCATGCTTTACAAGCATGATAAACGTGGTACAATATATCCGAGGTGATAATTATGGACATACGCCTGCTGCGCTATTTTCTGGCCGCGGCGCGCGAGGGAAACATAACCCGCGCCGCCGAGAGCCTGCACATATCCCAGCCCTCGCTGTCGAAGCAGCTCATCGAGCTGGAGGACGAGCTGGGCAAGAAGCTGTTCATCCGCGGCAAACGGCGGCTGACCCTGACGGCGGACGGCGCGCTGCTGCGTCGGCGCGCGGAGGAGATCACGGAGCTGCTGGACAAGACCGAGCGCGAGCTGAGCCGCGGCGTGAGCGAGATCAGCGGCGAGGTGAGCATCGGCGGCTCGCCGACTCAGTCGGTGCTGCGCGCGGCGGCGGCGCTCCGGGCGCGCCACGCCGGGGTGAGCTTTGATTTTTACAGCAGCGACGCCACCGACGTCACCGAGCGGCTCGACCACGGCACCTTCGATTTTGCGGTGCTGCTGGAGCCGGTGGACAGTGCGAAGTACGACTATCTTTCGCTGGCCGACAGCTGCCGCTGGGGGCTTCTGATGCCGGGCAGCTGCCCGCTCGCGGCGGAGGAGGGCGTCAGCCCGGAGCAGCTGAGCGCCGTGCCGCTGATATTCCACCGCCGCGCGGGTCTGCAGCGGCTGGTCGGGCGGTGGGCGCAGACCGAGCCGGAGCGGCTGAACATCGCCGCGACCTATAACGTCATCAACGGCGACCCGTGCAGCTTTGTCAAAAGCGGTCTGGGCTGCCTGCTGACGGGCGAGGATCATGTGCCGGCAAATCTGGAGCCGGGCATGTGCTTCCGTCCGCTCGACCCGCCGCTTGTACTGCGCCACGCGCTGGTGTGGAAGCGCTACGCCGTGCTCAGCCCCGCCGCCGAGGCGTTTCTCGCGGAGCTGAAGCGCGAGCTTGCGTGACACGGCAAAGGTTTTGCATCGGCGCAAAGACACCGCCGTCGCCCTCTCGGCGCCCCCCCTTTAGGCCGTACCCATGTCACCGCGCCGCCCCCCTCGGCGCCCCTCTTAGGGGAGCTGGCGGCCGTTGGCCGCCTGAGGGGTCGCCAGTCTCGGTCTACCGCCATTAGGGAAAAGAAAAGACCACGTTGAGACCATCCCTCCCCTTGGCTCCCTTGTGTAAAGGGAGCTGTCGCGGAGCGACTGAGGGATTGTTT
>CAVCWF010000083.1:0-2455 GCA_963605945.1 Lachnospiraceae bacterium | reverse complement strand
GTTCTGGGTGGTCTCTATTGCTCTGACCTCATCGGCGGTCTTGCCGACGGTGTAGTTTGCAAATGCCTGAGCCTGAGCATCCCACTCGGCGATAGCGTTGCCGTAAGCGACCATGCCGTAGTCGGAGCCGAGCTCGCGCTTGGTGCCCTTGAAGGTGCTGTCAACGATCTTGCCTTCCTTGTCGGCATTGACGACGGGCTGGATGGAATCGGTGATGGCGGCGAGGATCTTGCCGTCCGCGCCGACGACGGTGGCACCGAAGTCGGTGTACATCTTGACGGCTGCGGGATCGGTGTCGGTTGCGGGGGTGGACTCAGCGGCGGTGGTGATGGCGGCAAGGCCGAGCTTCAGCTCGCCGGAGGCCTTGAAAGACTGACCCTTCTCGTCGTTGCAGGCCTTTACGACCGCGCCGATGAAGTCCTCAATGCTGATGGAGCAGCCGGCGTACAGAGTCTCGTCAACTGCGACGTTGTAGCCTTCCTCGTTGACCTTGGTCTCGATGTTGGCTATCTCATCGGCAGTCTTGCCGACGCAGTAGGCTTCAAAGTTCTCGGCCTGCTGATACCACTCAAGAGTGGCGTTGGAGTACTTGACCATGTTGTAGTCCTCGCGCAGCTCGCGCTTGGTGAGGAAGGTCTTCGCGGTGTCAACGGCGCCGCCGGTGACATCCATCTTGTTCTGCGCGCAGTCGAGGCGGCAGAGGACTATCTTGCCGTTCGCGTCGGTAACAACGGTGGCGACGGTAGCGTCGACCTGTGCGTTGTTATCGGAAGAGGAATCGGTGTTGACAACGACGCCCATGCCGAGCTTGTATTCAGCCTCGGAGCTGCCGCCGCAGGCGGCCATGCTGAGCATCATGCATACAAGGATGATTGCAGTAACGATTTTTTTCATGTTGTTCTCCTCAGATTTCCCCGCTGTACTTGAGCGGGCATTTTGTGTTTCCAAAGGGCGGTTTCCCTTTAGACTAGTCAACATTTTAACAGCATAAGGCCAAAATGTCAACAGATTAACAATATCTAACCGCCTGAAAACTGCACAAATTTCAGGCAATATATCAGAATTATTGACCGATTTTATCGTCATTATTACTAATAGAAATCTCCGGAAGTAACAGCGCAAAAAAGCTCCGCCGACGGAATACGTCGGCGGAGCAGAAAGCTTATTTGATATTGCCGATTATGTCTTTGAGCTGCGCCTCGCTCAGTCCCGGAGAGATGCTGAGGGAGAACGCGAAGCCGTCATCTTCCCATATGGCGAGCTGCCAGTTCCCGACACTGCCCTTTAATGTGACCTCGGCATCTCCGATACTGAGCTTTGCCGTGTCCGCATAATCGTTGTAATCGCCGGAATTGTCGCCGTTGCCGGAGGAGACGCGGTATGTTATGTGCATCCCCTCGCCGTCATAGTCGATTTGGGCAAAGTCTCCCCAGTAGGAACTGTATTCAATACTTTCCGGGTCAAAGGGCAGAGCCTGCGGCGCGCGCACCTCGAAGCCGACCTTATCGGAAAGCTCGTCAAGGCTCGCGCATTCCTCTATTCCGTTGGCTATCTGCACGGGCGGTTGGTTTGCCTCGGCCATGTCGAGCAGCTTGGGCATGAGGAACGCTGCCGCGATGAGCAGCGCGGCGCATGCGGCGGCGGACAGCGCCCTCCTCAGCATCGGCAGACGCACGAGCTTCCCCTGTTTCTTTGCCGAGGCTTCAACGTTTTTCAGTATGCGCTCCCGCATTTCGGGAGTCATTTCCACTTTATCCATTATCCTGTTATATGAGGTGTTATTCAAAGTCGTACGCCTCCTTCAGCACAGCTTTCAGCCGCTCGCGGCCGCGGTGCAGATCCGAACGGACGGTGCTCTCCTTGCGGCCGAGTATCTTTGCGATCTCGGAGGTTGAGTAGCCCTCCTGATAGAAGAGGTGCATCGGCGCGCGGTACTGCTCAGGAAGTGCCTTGACCGCTTCCCAGACGAAGGAGAGGTTTTCATCCTCGGCGGCGGCAAGCTCCTCGTTCAGCTCGTCGGTCTTGCGTACGCGCTCGTAGTCAAGCCGGTTTTTGCTGAGATTTGCCGCGACGTGCAGAAGCCAAGCCTTCTCGTGCGCCGGGCTTTCAAAGCTCGGCGCTTTCTGAAGATATCTGATAAGCGTCTCCTGCACTATATCCTCGGCGTCGCTCATGTTGTGCATGTACGAATATGCAAGGCGCAGAATCGAATTGCCGTAGCTGTCAAGCAGCCGTGCGGCATTGGCGGATACCTCATCCGAAGCAATCCGCTCCGGCTGGGCTTCGGCGGCCAAGGCCAGCCAAAGCCCGCACAGTCTGCCCAGCAGCCGCTCGAATACGGACGCGCCGAATACCGGCGGCAGCCCCGCACGTACGCATATTGTCATTCAGCCCACTCTCCCTTGACGATAAGAGTTTATTTTACCTGTCCGACCACCTCCGCCATTTCGTCTGC
>CAVCWF010000082.1:0-11357 GCA_963605945.1 Lachnospiraceae bacterium | reverse complement strand
TAATTATACCATGCCGCCTCTAAAATACAAAAAGCTCAGGGGGAGAACCCTGAGCTTTTTTGTATAGGTGAAAGAGGACAAAATGAAAAAGTTTCTTGCGAGTATTAAGATACAGGAAAGATGTTTCAGAGATAAGCAGAAAGTTGTTTCAAAGTTGTAAAATGAGAAAATATTTTTCAGAAATACGCTCGTAATTGAGCTTCGATTATATTATAATAGAAAAAACTCTCAAAAAAGTGCCGGCGCAACCGCAGGTTGACAGATTTGACGGTGCGCTTTCTTGCCCGCAACCGCGAAATTTATTATACTCGGCTCGTAAAAACACAGGGGAACTTCCCCGATGGAGGTAGCAATATGATTCTGGCAGACAAGATAATCGACCTGCGCAAGAAGGGGGGATGGTCACAGGAGGAGCTGGCGCAGCAGCTCGGCGTTTCACGGCAGTCGGTTTCAAAATGGGAGGGCGCGCAGTCCATACCCGACATTGATAAGATACTGCAGATGAGCCGCATATTCGGCGTGAGCACGGATTACCTGCTCAAGGATGAGATCGAGCTTACCGCAGAGGAACCCGCGGCGGCGGACAGCACGCCCGCGCTGCGCCGTGTGAGCATGGAGGAGGCGTCGCGGTATCTCGCTCTGAGCCGCGAGACCGCGCCGAAGCTGGCACTTGCGACCTTCTTCTGCGTTATCTCGCCCGTGTGCCTGATACTGCTGGCCGGGCTGAGCAGCGGCGGTTTCCTCCCGATCACGGAGACAGCGGCGGCGGGCATCGGCCTTTGCACGCTGATGATACTCGTGGCGATCGGAGTTACATTATTTATAACCTGCGCCGCGAAGGTGAAGGACTTCGAATTCATCGGAAACGAGCCGTTTGAGACGGAATACGGAGTAAGCGGCATGGTGCGCGAGCGGGAGCGGGAGTTCCGCGAGAAGAATTCTCGCCTGACCGTTGTCGGTACGGTGCTGTGCATCCTCTCTGTGCTGCCGCTGTTTGCGGTGCTCAGCGTCATGCCCGCGGCGGACGACGTAGTCTATATTGCTGCGGTCTGCGTGCTGCTGTTCATGGTGGGACTTGGCTGCATTGCCTTCGTGTATTCTGGAACCTACCACGGCGCGATGGAAAAGCTGCTTGAGGAGGGCGATTACAGCCGCAACAATAAGGGGCGCAGAAAAGTCATCGGCACGATCAGCGCCGCATATTGGCTGATTGTGACGGCGGTATTCCTCGTGATGATGTTCAGCCCCGATACGCCGATGATGCCGCGTGAGACGTGGATCATATGGGCTGTCGGCGGAGTGCTGTACGCGGCGGTGATGGCCGTCGTACGGCTCGTCACCGGACGGAAATAAGAATATGATGAAACACCCCTGCACCTGCCGGGAATGGCGGATGCAGGGGTGCTTTATTATATAAGGAAAGCAGGGAAAGCCGTGGGGCTTAATCCAGATTCAGTTTACTGCGCAGATTTACGGTCTCGGCTGCGCAGACGTCGCGGAAGGTTGTGACGAGCTTTGACACGTAAGGCTTGTTTTTCCACGCAATGCTGATTGTGAACGGATCGCCCATCGGCACGGCGGTCAGACGTCTGCGCTTTTCCTCCGGCAGTGTAGTTGCCAGCACATCAGGACAGAAGCACGCGCCCATGCCGCCGGCGCACAGATCCAGCAGCGTCTGAATGTTGCCGCAGCGCAGTATTATCGGAGGCTGGATGTTTGCCTTTTCGAGCAGGTTCTGACTCATCCGCCCGACGATGTCCATCGGCTGACCCAACAGAAACGGACAGTCGGCCAGCAGACGCAGATCACGGGTGTGCGCGAAAGTCTCCAGCTTGAACGGGTTTATAAGCCCCTCGCATAGGTAGAGCTTCATCTGAACGGGGTAAAGCTCCTTGTAACTCAGCTCCGGCACGTCGCTCATCACGCGGCCTATGACAACGTCCAGCTCATCTTCGATGAGCATGTTCAGCATCTCCTCGTTTGTGCGTTCCTTGACGCGCACCTGCACCTTAGGGTACAGCTTGTTGAACGCCGGGATGATGCGCGGCAGCAGCACGCGGCCTCGCGTATACGCAATGCCGAGCCGCAGCAGACCGCCCTGACCGGAATTGATGTCGCGGAACTCGTCTTCCATCGAGGCGCTGAGCCGCTGATAGCTCTGACAGTAACGGTAAAACACCCGCCCCTCGTAGGTAAGTTCAAACTTCGGCCTGCGCTGGAACAGCTGGCATTTCAGCTCTTTTTCAATTGCGGCCATGTGTGCGCTGAGTGTCTGCTGAGTTATGTGCAGCTCCTCGGCAGCGCGGGTGATGCTTTTGTGGTCTGCAACTACTATAAAATATTTCATCGGAAGCAGATTCACGACTAGCCCTCCTCACAGTAATTATACTGTATACTACCACAAGTTTCGACAGTTTGCAATCTGGTTTGGCGTGACTTATATTTTTCTCAAACCGAGGTGAAACCCAACGGATGAGATTTGAAACAGGAGGTATAGCTAATGTTCAAGTATAAGACTGCGTATTTCTGCGCAAACGCAAAATTGTCCACGCAGGTCGCAACGCCGGTCGTAAACGGCAGCCTGACACTGGGGCTGCTGATCGATCTTGCATCGGAACGGATTGAAGATGTGTCCGTTTCGCTGAATTCTGATTTGGCGAGATGCATAGTCAAGGAATATTTCGTCGGAAAGCGTGTCGTTAAAGATTCGGCACAGATAATCGAAGAGATAAATATGCGCCATCGCGGCAGCGCCGTAAAGGCGATAATCAAGGCATACACCGATATTCAGCAGAATTATATCAGCTATGCCCATACGTATTCGGACGGACAGACATGCTCAGACCTTGGATGAAAAGAGGAAAAACCGCCGTTTCGGCGGTGCCGAAATCGGCTGTTAAAAAAAAGATATGGCCAGATTTCACAACGGTTTTTTGTTGATTTAGCGATATTTACAGTAAAAACAAAAGGTGATATATAATTTATATAACCTGAACAAAGTGAATATCCGGTTGATTTGATGTCTGCCGCTTATCCCCAAAGCGGGGCTCGACATAGAATGCCAACTGCACTTCCGATATGCTGTATTTATTGTTCTGTATGCACAGCACTTCGGAGGCGTGGTTGGTTTTCTCTTTCCCGCGGGGGATGAATAAACCGGGTGCGCACTTATCCAATGTTCAGGGCATGCAATATTTTTAAGGAGAGAGAAAAAGAGATGCAAAAGAAACGTCTGATCACAGCAGCGATCCTGACTATCCTTTGTGCGGCGCTCGCATTTGTACCGATGAACGGCCTTGACCCTGCCGGTAAGGGTGTTCTGCTGGTATTCCTGTGGGCGATCCTCATGTGGATCGTCAGACCTATCCCCGAATACCTCGTCGGCGTACTCGCCGCCGCCATCCTCGCGATATTCTTCGGCCAGAAAGCAAACGTCGTCTCCGGCTTCGCGACCTCCGGCTGGTGGCTGTGTCTGTGGGCCGGCTTCATCGGCTCCGTCATCAAGTTCTCCGGTCTCGGCGAACGCGTCGCATACTGGATACTTGTCAAGCTTACCAAGAGCGAGCTGAGCGCGAACTACGCGACCAGCCTTGCAAACACTGTCCTGTCCCTTATGATCCCCTCCAACACCGCACGCGGCGCCGTTATGAGCCCCATCTGCGACAATATCTGCGAGGGCATGGGCTACAAGCGCGGAGAACATAAGGGCGATGCCGCCATCATGCTCTCCAACCTCTACACCAACACCACCAACACATGGCTGTTCTACACCGCAGTCGGCGCGAACGCCATCGGTATGGCACTCGTTGAGGAAATGACCGGACAGTCCATCTCATGGACGGGCTGGCTCAAGGCCACATGCATTCCCGCCGGAATCATTGTCCTGCTCATCCCTCTCATCACCAACTTCCTCTTCGGCACCCGCAAGGGCGAGAAGCGCAGCATAGATATTGAGTTTGCAAAGAAAAAGCTCGAAGAGATGGGCCCCCTGACCGTCAAGGAAAAGAAGGCGGCGATTTACTTCGTTCTGACTCTGCTTGCATTCTGCACCAACGGCATCCACCATGTCGCTCCCGACTACGTCGTGTTCGTCACCATCTTCCTGATGCTCTGCCCCGGCATCGGCGTCTGCTCCTTCAAGGATGTCGGCCCGAACTTTGCATGGCCTGCATTTATCCAGCTCGGCTTTGCAATGTCCCTTGCCTCCTGTGTCAATAAGACCGGCGGCTTCCAGTGGCTCGTTGACGCCCTGTTCACTACCAACCCCGTATTCTCCTCCATGGAGCCCACCCTGTTTATCACAATCTGGCTCGCTTTCGTTGTTGTCAGCCACATCATCTTCGCAGGCATGAACGCTATGGAAGCCGTTCTGGTTCCCGTCAGCATGACGATGGCCGCGGCTCTCGGCTTCGACGTTTACACCATGGGTCTGCTGACCGTTATGGCCATCGCACCGAGTGCAAACTTCCTGCCCTTCAACAGCGCTCCGAACCTCATCTACGCTTCCACCGACAGATTCTCCACGGCTCAGCAGCTCAAGGGCGCAATAGTTATAGCGGTGCTCGTCATCATCGGCTTTGTGTTCCTCGTGAACGTCTGGTTCCCCGTGATCGGTATTCTTTGATAAGCACTGAACGCAGGGAGGGATCGACATAAAAAAGAAAATATGTCTGTTACTGGGTCCTGCTCTCTTCCTGCTCGCATTTATTCCTTACGCCGGGCTGGATCTTAAGATCCGCCTGGCGTTGGGAACGGTGCTCTGGATGGGAGTATGGTGGGTTACCCTTCCGGTACCGGCAGCGATAACCGCATTTCTGCCCGTAGCGATAAACGCCGTTTTTTCACTCACCGATATGCAGAGCGTAATAAGCTGCTATTCTGCGGAGCTGGTTTTCCTTCTGGCGGGTTCTGATATCATAAGCATGGCATGGGAGGCCACAGGCGTTGATCAGCGCATAGCGGCGCGCTCGCTCGCCCTTGTCGGAACCTCTGTCAAGCAGCAGATTCTTGTCTGGTTCATCATCGCAACGCTGCTCTCGTCCGTCCTGCCGAATACGGTCGTGGCGGCGGTGATGTGTTCAATTGCGATGTCCATGCTCAAGGCGGTAGGAGAGGGAGACGTCAAAAACAGCAAAAGCGCCTCGCTTATTCTCCTTGCGATCGTTTACGGCGCAAACAACGGCGGTATGCTGACCCCGCTCGGCGGAGCGATGAATCTCGTTACGGTGTCCTACATCGAGGGCTTCACCGGTACCGAGTTCCTCTATTCCGATTGGGTGGTGCGTATGCTCCCGTTCACCGTGCTTACGACCGTGGTCACGGCGCTGTTCCTTGTCGGCGGAGACTGCGGCAAAAAGCACTTTGACTGCTCAAGAGAGCATTTCCGCGAGCTGTGCCGCAGCTTCCCGAAGCTCGACCGCGCGGGCAAAGCGTCGATGGTGATCTTCTTCGCCGCGGCGATACTTGCTTTCACGCGCGGGCTTTATCAGCAGCTGCTGCCCGCGCTCAAGCCCGGCTACATTTTCCTCATCGGCGGCCTGCTGATGTTCTTTCTCAAGGATGAGCACGGCGAAGCGGTCGTCACTTGGGAGAAGGCCGAGAAAAACATGATGTGGGGGCTGTTCTTCCTCTTCTCCGGCGGCACTGCGCTCGGCGCACTTGTCAACGGCAGCGGAGCGGCGGATACCCTCGCGGGGATCATTTCCGGAATCAATTTCCACAGCGAATTTACCCTTATCTTAGTGATAGTCACTCTTAACGTTATCCTGTCGGACGTCGTCAACAATACGGCCTGCGCCGCAGTTACGATACCGATAGTCATCAGCATTGCTCAGGGACTCGGCCTGCCCGTGATCCCATACCTCTGGATAGCCACCGTATCCTATAACCTGTCCTTCACCCTGCCCACCTCCATCCGTTCCATCCCCGTGGGTTACGGGCTTGACACACGGTTCATGTTCCGCAAGGGCGTTGTTATCACAGCGTGCATGATCGTGCTCGTCAGCGTTATGGGCTGGCTCTTCGTGCGGTACTGGCCGGCATTCACGGCTCTGTGATCCAATTATAAATACAGCATCAGCTGTGCATATACCGGTCTTGACGGCATCCCCGTAAGGCAGAAAGCGTATGCAGCCGGCGAGTGGGCGTGACCCCTTCATCTCCTGTTGCGCCCCTGCCGGCTTTATATTTTATAGAATTGAGGTTTTGACCATGAGAGTTAAAAAGCTTGAAAACAGCGGCCCTAAGCTTATGCAGGGCAACGAAGCATGTGCAGCCGGCGCTCTGGCGGCCGACTGTCGGTTCATGGCCGGTTATCCCATAACCCCGGCCACTGAGATCCCCGAATACCTCTCCAGTAAGATGTTCGAAGCCGGCGGCGTATTCATGCAGATGGAAGACGAGCTCGCCTCCATCAACGCCGTCATCGGCGCAAGCTGGGGCGGTGTGCGCGCAATGACCGCCACCTCCGGTCCGGGCTATTCCCTGATGATCGAGGGCATCGGCTACGCTGCCGAGACCGAGACTCCGCTCGTCGTCGTCAACGTCATGCGCGGCGGCCCCGCAACCGGCCAGCCCACCTGCACCTCGCAGGACGCGATTATGCAGACTCGCTACGGCGGACACGGCGACTATGAGATAATCGCCCTCACTCCGTCCTCCGTTCAGGAAGCCTTTGACTTCACCGTCCGCGCCTTCAACCTCGCCGAGAAATACAGAGTGCCCGTGTTCGTGCTGTCCGATGAGACCGTCGGCCACACCCGCGAGAAGCTCGTCATCCCCGAAAGCGTTGAAATTTTCGACGACAAGTACGAAGGCAAGTGCGACGCCATCTACAAGCCCGACGAAAACGGCATTCCCGCAAGAGTCCGCTTCTTTGAGGGACAGCATGTTCTCGTCGACGGCCAGCTCCACGACGAGCGCGGCATCCGCGCCGGTACCGATCCTGCGGTATGTTCCGCGGCGATCCACCACTACTGCGACAAGATACTCCGCAACATCGACGATATCACCTCCGTCGAGGAATTCTTCCTTGAGGATGCCGAGACCGTTCTCGTTGCCTACGGCTCCGTCAGCCGCAGCGCGCTCTCCGCGGTTCGCCGCGCACGCGGCGAAGGCCGCAAGGTCGGCATGCTGAAGCTCAATACCGTATGGCCTGTCCCCGAAAAGCAGATCCGCGCCGCATGCGAAAACGCAAAGCGCGTCATCGTTCCCGAAATGAACGTCGGCGAATACAAACGCGAGGTGCAGCGCATAGCCGGTTACGACAAGGTTGAAGGCTTCAACTCCATCGGCGGCGCGTTCCCCGCTCCGAAAGCAATTTACGAAAAGATCGTTGAGGTGAAGTAATATGAACAGTATCGCAGAGAAATACATCCGCAAGGAAACCCTTCCTTTCATATTCTGCCCCGGCTGCGGCCACGGCATAGTCGTCAACGCCTTCCTGCGCGTCCTTGACAAGCTGAACATCGGTGAGAACGAAATGGGTCTTGTCAGCGGCATCGGCTGCTCCTCATGGACTCCCGTATATATCGACATGGACTGCCTGCACACCCTGCACGGCCGCGCTCTTGCTCAGGCCGAGGGCCTGAAGGCCGTCAACCCCGACAAGAAGGTCGTTGTATTCTCCGGCGACGGCGACTGCGCCGGTATCGGCGGCAACCACCTCATCCACGCCGCGAAGCGCAATGTTGACATCACGGTCATTATGATGAGCAACTACATCTACGGCATGACCGGCGGCCAGCGCGCCCCGACCACGCCCTACGGCGCCATCACCAAGACTTCTCCCCTCGGCAACGAGGAACACCCCTTCGACATGTATAAGCTCGTTACCGGCGCAGGCGCTACCTACTATGCCAGAGCCAGTGTCACTCATCCCATCCAGCTTGAGAAGGCCATAGAGGAAGGCATCAAGCACAAGGGCTTCTCCTTCATCGAGGTTCTTTCTCCCTGCCCGACCACCGCAGGCAGAAACATATTCAGCTTCAAGACCCCGACCGAAATGTACGACTGGTACGAGCAGCAGGTCGCCGTTCTCAAGCCCGGCCAGACCGAAGCTCCTGACGGCAAGATCGGTCTTGGTATCCTCTACGTCGATGAGACCAAGGAAGAGCTTTGCGACGTTCAGGCAGAAAAGAAGGAGGAAGCGAAGAAATGAAGATCACAATAGATTCCGCATGGTGCAAGGGCTGCGCCCTCTGCGTCAGAGCCTGCAAGAAGGGCGTGCTTGAGATCGGCCATGAGCGCAGCCGCGGCGGCTACCTCATGCCTTACGCCAAAAACCCCGAAGCCTGCATCGGCTGCCGGATGTGCGAGCGCACCTGTCCGGATGTCTGCATCAGCGTCACCAAGGAATAAGGAGGAGATCAGCTATGCGTAAAGATTTCAGATTCGGCGGCTCCGGCGGACAGGGCGTCATCTCCCTCGCCGTGCTGCTTGCAAACGCCTACGGCGTACAGAATAATTTCGAGGTCGCCCAGACCCAAAGCTACGGCCCTGCGGCTCGTGGCGGCGCGTGCAAGGCGGAGCTTGTCGTCTCCGACGAGAGAATAGACTACGTCAAGGCCGATGTGCTTGACTGCTTCGTGGCCTTCAACAAGCCCAGCTTTGATAAGTTCAAGGGCGACATCAACACCGACACCCGCGTTTTCGTAGACAGCACCTTCGTTTCGGAGGACGACGTTAAGGACTGCGGCGCAAAGGAGATATATATGTTCCCCGCAACCCAGTATGCTGAGGAAAATTTCCGCGTCGTCTGCACCAACATCGTCATGATGGGCTTCTTCGTAGCCAAAAACCCTGAACTTACAAAGGAAAACGCGCTCGAAGCCATCAAAGAGGTCATGAATCCCAAGGTCGTTGATCTCAACCTGAAGGCATTCATGTTCGGTTACGAAAAGGGTCTTAACGGCTGAACGGAGTTTAATTGATGGAAAGAGTAGCAGCTTCCCTTAAAAGCAAGATAATGTCCGCAGAAGAGGCCGCGCAGCTTGTCAAGAGCGGCATGTCCATCGGCCTCAGCGGCTTCACCAGCGTCGGCTATCCCAAGGCCGTGCCCAGCGCGATCGCCGCGTCCGGGCACGCCAAGGATCTGACCATTCTGGTCGGCGCTGCGGTCGGCGACGACTGCGACGGCGCGCTCGTCCGTGCAGGATGCGTGAAAAAGCGCTTCGGCCACCAGACCAACAAGGATCTGCGTACCGCGATCAATAACGGCAGCGTGTCTTTCAGCGACATTCATATTTCGCATTTCCCGATGAATCTCAACCAACAGACCCTTCAGGGCGTTGATGTTGCGATCGTCGAGTGTGTCGCCGTCACTGAGGACGGTCTGTACCTCTGCGCCTCTGCCGGCAGCACCGACGCTGCCGTGCGCAACGCGCGCTTTGTCATTGCTGAGGTCAACACCTCTGTCCCCATGGGACTTATGGGTATGCACGACATCTTTGAGGTCGGCATCCCGCCCCATGCCCGCGTCATAAACATCACTGACCCGCGCGACCGCATCGGCACGCCCTACGTACCCTGCCCGCCGGAGAAGATCGCGGCCATTGTAATGACCGATAAGCTTGACCCGCCCCAGAAGTTCAAGCCCGTCACTCCTGCGACGCAGAAGGTCGGCGAAAACGTCGTGAAGTTCCTCAAGGATGAGATCGCCGCCGGACGGCTCCCTGCCGATCCCGGCCCGATACAGTCCGGCGTCGGCTCCGTCGGCAACGCGGTTCTGAGCGTACTGTCGGCATCCGGCTTCAAGGGACTCACAATGTACACCGAGGTCATGCAGGACGCGGCCTTCTCGCTTATCGACCAAGGCGTTATCGACTTCGTCTCCGCAAGCTCCATCGCGCTTGCCGCCGACAGCCGCGAACGCTTCTTCAAAAATATCGACCGGTACCGCGGCAAGATGGTCATCCGTCCGCAGGAGATATCCAACCACCCGGAGGTCATCCGGCGTCTGGGCATCATCGCGCTGAACACCCCCGTTGAGGTCGATATCTACGGCAACGTAAATTCCACGCACCAGATGGGCAGCAAGATGCTCAACGGCATAGGCGGCAGCGGCGATTTTGCCCGCAACGCCCGCATCAGCATCTTCGCCACCGAATCCACCGCAAAAGACGGCCTGATATCCTGCATCGTGCCCATGGTTTCCCACGTTGACCAGACAGAGCACGATGTGGCCGTCATCATTACCGAGCAGGGCATTGCCGACCTGCGCTGGAAGACCCCGAAGGAGCGCGCCGAGCTGCTTATCGAGAACTGCGCTCATCCGGATTACCGCCCGATGCTGCGCGAGTATTACGAGCACGCTCTGGCGACTTCCGCAGGCAAGCACACCCCGCACGATCTCACCAAGGCGCTTTCATGGCACCAGCGTTATCTCGAAACCGGCACAATGAAAGAGTAATAATTATAAAAGGAGAGAGAAAACATGAGCGATAATGTTGTACTTTATTGCGAAAACCTTCCCACCGAGGGTATGGAGACCCTCATTGCCGAGCTTTGCCCGCCTGAGCTCGATCTGCGCTTCCTTTACCCCGTCAAGAACGGCAAGAAGGGTGACTTCGAGGATGCGGATTACATTCTCGCCTCCATCCATAAGATCGGCAAGGACGAGATGGACAGAGCAAAGAACCTGAAGCTCATCCATGTTCCCGCAACCGGCTACAACCATGTTGACCTTGAGTACGCAAAGGAGAAGGGCATCCCTGTTTGCAACTCCAACGGCGAAAACGCCACCACCACCGCAGAGTTCACCATCGCGCTGATGCTGGCCTGCATGCGCCGTCTCTCCATGATCGACCGCCGCTGCAAGCAGGGCGAGTGGCACAGCTGGACTTGGCGTCACGATTCCTACGAGCTGCGCGACAAGGTAATCGGCGTCGTTGGCGGCGGCAACATCGGCCGCATGGTTCTCCAGCGTCTTCAGGGCTGGGAGTGCAAAGACTTCCTGTACTATGATCCGTACCCGATGCCCAAGGAGCTGGAAGAGAAGCTGCATTGCAGACGCGTTGATCTTGAGACTCTGCTGCGTGAGTCCGACGTCGTCTCCCTGCACTGCCCGCTGACCAAGGACACCCGCGGTCTCATCGGCGAGGAGCAGTTCAACATGATGAAGCCCAACGCCATCATCGTCAATGAGGCGCGCGGCGCTGTCATTGATGACAAGGCTCTTGTCAAGGCTCTCGAAGAGGGCAAGATCTGGGGTGCCGCCATCGACACATGGGAGAAGGAGCCTCTTGATCCCAATGACCCGCTGGTCAAGATGGAGAAGGTCATTACCACCTCTCATCTCGGCGCTGCTACCCGTGAGACGGTCGTCCGCTGCTTCGGCGTAGGATATGAGAATATCATGC
>CAVCWF010000081.1:0-10588 GCA_963605945.1 Lachnospiraceae bacterium | reverse complement strand
ACTATGGCTCTTTTATTTGAGATAGTTTTTACATTTATCGCACATGAGACTTAGCGCGTCTCTATCTTTCTCCTCGACCAGTTCCTCGTCACGCACAGCTCTTGTTGCGATCAGGAACAGGTCATAACACTCGTCTTCGCCAACGACTCTATGGTAAAATGGGCATTCCCAGATTCTCACTTCTTCCATAGTTTTCTTATCTCTCTCAATCCTCCAACATTTCCAAACGATTTTTTATGATCTCACTCACTTCCCAATACGCAAGCGCACGGCCTGCTTTAAACAAGTCGCCCTTGTCCTCATCGCTCTCCTGCTGAGCTTCGGCATAGCGCTCGTTTATTGTGTCGAATATCATATTATATACCATTTCTTTATATGCAATTTCATAAACATCTTCCATAATCATTCTCCCCTTTCATTCCGCCTTAAGCCTGCCTCAGTATATTTCTTCTCCCTGCGAATATGCGATCTGTGCTTCATTCAGGCTCATACGGTTCGCCCCACCGCCATAGTCGGGACGCTCGTTCTGGAGCATGTCATTCTGCCAGCCGCACACTCTGCATATATCGTAGAATCCAACTATCGATTTACCGCAGCAGGCGCACACACGCGGGCGGAAAAGCTCAATCCCGCCCAAACCTGTTTCAAGATATTTTTTGCACGCTTCGCACATTGCGTTCAGCGGGGCGCAATCCTCTTCCCTGACGAGTTTTGGGGCTTCAAACATCCGCATTGCGACCAGATGCAGGTCATAGCACTCGTCTTCGTCAACGACTCTATGATAGAATGGGCACTCCCATTGTCCGGTTTCCTCCACCGTCTTCGCCTCTCAATCATTCACAAGCTCGAACAACTCCGGCGGATACAGATAATCCTCCCCGCTGTCGTCAACTATTCTGTACCAGTCCTTTTCGACGGACAGCACCTCATAGACCTTCCCGTTCGTAAGGACAAGAAACTCCGTCTTTCCTAAATATTTTGCTTTCATCCGCAGTTCCACCTCGTTTCAATTATAATTATTTCCCGCTCATTGTCAACTATTGGCATTAGCAAAACCTCCACCGGATTATAAGCCGGTGGAGGTTCTTATTTACGCTCTTTCGCCTACCAGCCGTATCTCTCGGCCATGTACAGGCTTAGTTTGTCCTGTATCGCGGCGGCGGTATCGTCGAGGCTGCGGTCGCCGTTAAAATACGCCTTGCCGCAGTCGATTATCGTCTCGCGTATGGCGATATCACTGCCGCTGACCACGGTTGTGATGCCGTTCAGCAGCTCCGTAATGCGCGCCGCCTGCGCGGGGTCGTTCACAGCAATAGCGTCGATGATGCGCTGCATGGCTTCCATATTCACCGGCAGGCTCGCGAAATCATCCTCCGACCATATCTGCGACTGGAGCACAAGCTGACTGCGGATGAAATTCCACGCGCCGTCCTTATTCTCCGCCGCCGCTGGTATCGCCATGCCCATGGCGTTGACGCAGGAATAATAGCTGCCGTTGCCCGCTCCGCCGGGGAAGCCCACGTCGATCGGGTACATGGAGTTTGCAAGCGTGATGCTGTTCATATAGTCCTTCAGGTGCAGCAGCGCCTCATCCTCGCTGTATGTCATGTAGCCCTCCGGCATAACCTCGCCCTCGTAATCCGGGTTCATCTCGCTGCACCACTCAAGCAGCGCCTTGAAGCTGTCATTGTTGAAATCGCAGGTGCCGTTTAAGTAGTCCACATAGTCGCTGATGCAGGTGGAGCATATCCAGCCGAGGAGGTTGCTCTTGGTCATCCACGGGCCGAACATCGCGGTAAGCTCGTCGTTTTCCGCGATGATGCGGCGGTAGTCGTCGATGCTCAGGTTCTTCCCGTCGCCGACGTATTTTTCAAGCGCGGCAAGAGAGATTATCTCGGTCGAGTTATACAGCGCATGCAGCTCGCCGTTTGTCGTGAGTCCGGCAAGCATATTCGGCAGGAAGCTGTCGCGCCCAAGCTCCGGGTCGGCGTCGAGATACGGATAGAGATCCGCAAAGACATTCGAGGTCGTGTTCACCATGTCGCCCGGCCCGTCGAGATAGCTTGAGGACATCAGTACGAGGTCAGGCACCTCGCCCGCGGTGAGCTGAAGCGCAAGCTCCTGCTTCGTGGTCTCCGTCATCACGTAATAATAATTGTCATCGGTACTGTTGAGCGCGAGCACTGCGGGACTTGCCGTGAACGCCGCATCGCAGCAGGCCACTTTAACAATCTGCCGCCCGCCGCTGTCTATCGGCGCGCGGTGGAGCAGCACAAGCGCGTCGCCGCCATTGGCCACGGCATACAGTCCGTCGCCAAGCTTCGACAGCGCGTCGATCTGGCGCGAGTTTTCCGCAAACTCGTTGTATGACAGTACCAGCTCCGCGCTGCCCGCTTCGGGGTTTATGCTGTAAAAATCGTTGCCGATCAGAACTATCCACTCGTCGCCCTCATCGCAGGATTCTATCCAGCTGACCGGATAGTCATGCGGCAGATTCTCCTGCCCCGCTATCGGCGTTACCTCAACGGTGTCCGGATCGATGGCGACGTACTCATTGGCCGCGTCAAGGCTTGCAAACATACCGTAGAATTTATCCCCGATAGCCTTGGAGCCGAACAGACCGGAGTCAAGCGTTTCGGCGGCCTTGACGCTGCCGTCGGCGGAAAGAGCGGCCATGTAGTAATTCCGGTCCTCATAATTGTCCATGTCAAAGAAATCTACACTGTACACGAGCAGCCTTCCGTCCGAGACCGCGGCAAGTCTGGTTATTCCGCCGTTCTCCCAGCCGTGCAGCTCGATGGTGCCGAGCAGCTCTCCGGTTGGCGAGAAGCGGCATATGGTGTATTCGCCGGTGTAGCCGTCATTAGTGGCCAAGGAGCCGTCGCTGAAATACGCTTTCGGCAGCTCCGCGGAAACGACATAGAAGCAGCCGTCTTCCCCCGCGGAGACGCAGGAGATATACGGCATTCCACTGCCGGTCAGGTCAGGTACACTCAGCTCGCGCGCCGGCGAGAGACTGACCGTGCCGTCGTCAGAGACGGTATAATCGGCCAGCGCGACGCGGTAATTCCCGCTCTGCGACGCGGCGAGCAGCAGAGTGTTCCCGATGCGCGCCAGATCCTTTATGTTCCAGCCGCCCTCAAACGGGTACACATTGGTCGCCGTGACCGCACAGGGCACATCGTAGTTCAGCATCTCGGCGGAGGGTTCGGGCGTGGGCGTCACATCCGGCGCCGCGCTCTTGCCGCAGGCGCACAGCGTGAGCAGCAGCACGACGGCGAGCAGCATTGCAGCAGTTCGTTTATGTTTCATATTTACACCTCATTTCTGTATGTTTCGCGGTTGGGTATATTGTGATTATATCAAAAAAGTTTTGATAATTGTGGAAAATTAAGAATTATTAGGAATTTTTAAAATATTAACTGCCGCCGACCTTCGCCAAAAATCGCTATACTACCCGCCCAAGGACGCGCATAGATTGTACACAAAGGGGTGATGAGCTTGATCGACATACGAGGTTTTGTCCGAAAGCACAGCCGCATATTATCCGGCGCGGCTCTGGCGCTGGCGGTCGTGCTTATATTCTGGACGGTGAACAATCCCGCGATAATCGGCGCTTCCGCGACGACGCGCCAGCTGCCGGTATACTGCGTGGAGCGCAGCGACAAGGTCGTCGCGCTGTCCTTCGACGCCGCATGGGGCAACGAGGACACCCAGCAGCTTATCGACATTCTGAATAAGTACGAGGTGAACGCCACGTTCTTCCTTGTCGGCGACTGGGTGGATAAATACCCGGAGTCGGTCAAGGCGCTGGCCGACAACGGCAACGAGGTAATGAACCACTCGACGAGCCACGCGCATTTCTCGAAGCTCTCCGCAAACGATATTGTTTCGGACATCTCAAGCTGTAACGACAAAATTGAAGCCATAACCGGAGTGCGGCCGACGCTGTTCCGCTGCCCCTACGGCGAATATGACGACCATGTCATCTCGGCGGTCAACAGCATGGGCATGACGGCGATACAGTGGGACGTCGACAGTCTGGACTGGAAGGACATCAGCGCGTCCGAGATAAGCGAACGCGTACTCAAGCGGGTGCAGCCGGGCAGCATTGTGCTATTCCACAACGCCGCGAAGCACACGCCTGAGGCTCTGCCGGGGATAATCGAGTCCCTGCTCGCAGACGGCTACACGATAGTCCCGATATCGCAGATACTCCTGACCGGCGAATACACCATCGACCACACCGGCCGCCAATGCGGAAGCAAGTAGAATATTTAAATCACGCGGCGTATATACGCCGCGTTTTTGCTATGCAAAAGCATAGCAAAAACATGAATGCGCCATTTCCTCGCCCCTTCAGGGCAACCGGAAATGATGCACAAAAACTTCATGCGCCGGTTGTTTGTTCATTTTCGTGGTGCGGTGTCGGCGCATGAAGTTTTATACACTATTCCAGATATGTATAATCCCACAAAATTTCCACCAAATCTGGTGAATTTTGCGTGACTTTTGCCGGGTTATGTGATATTCTTGACAGTGACGGAGCAACAGGTTTCACGCTCCAAGGAAAGGAGTAATATATGGTAACTAACAAAGAAAAGCTCTTTAAACTCGGCAAAAAAATGACCGACCGCATCCCCTATAAGCTCGGCCTTGAAAAGCTCACCGAGGACTGTCCCGAATACTGGGGTCTTGTAAACGTTCTCGACGATGAGATGGTCGATATAGCATTGAGCATGAAACAGCGCGTCCCCATGACTCTTGAGGAGATCGCCAAGGCGGCAGGCCGCAGCGACATGAAAGCGCTTGAGGCCAAGCTGCATGAAATGAGCTGCATCGGTCTTCTCGAATATAACTGGGAAAATCCCCAGCACGTAAAACAGTATCTTCTCCCGCTCTTCGTCCCCGGCGCAGCGGAATTTTTCAATATGCGCAAGGACTTTGTCGACGAGCACCCCGAAGTGTGCGACTTCTTTGAACGCATGGCTCGGCTCCCCTTGGAGAAGGTCACGCCGATGGTGCCGCTCGGCGGCGCGGGTATCGGTATGCACGTCGTACCCGTTGAAAAGGCCATCCCTGCCGACTCCCAGTCCGTCAGCGTGGAGCATCTGTCCCACTGGCTGAAGAAATACGACACCTACGCGGTAGGCGCATGTTCCTGCCGCCGCTCGCAGTCCAAGCGCGGCGAGGGCAGCGGCGACGTTGAAGATCTCTGGTGCATCGCCGTCGGCGACTGCGCAAAATACTGCATCGAGACTGGCAAGGACGGCCATATCGCGACCTATGATGAGGTCATGCACATCCTCCAGCGCGCCGAGGACGAGGGCTATGTCCACCAGATAACCAACATCGACGGCGAGGACAAGATCTTCGCCATCTGCAACTGCGCGCCCGGCGTCTGCTACGCTCTGCGCACCTCCCAGCTTTTCAACACTCCGAACATGTCCCGCAGCGCATACATCGCGCATGTCGACAAGGAAAACTGCGTCGCATGCGGCAAGTGCGTCGAGGTATGTCCCGCGGGCGCGGCCAAGCTCGGCCAGAAGCTCTGCACCAAGAACGGCCCCGTCGAGTATCCGAAGCACGAGCTGCCCGACGACAACCACTGGGGTCCCGACAAGTGGGACGAGGACTACCGCGACAACAATATGAAGAACTGCTACGACAGCGGCACCGCGCCCTGCAAGACCGCGTGCCCCGCGCATATTGCGGTTCAGGGCTACATCAAGATGGCCGCCGAGGGCAGATATCTTGACGCGCTGAAGCTCATCAAGCAGGATAACCCCTTCCCCGCCGTCTGCGGCAGCATCTGCAACCGCCGCTGCGAGGACGCCTGCACCCGCGGCACGATAGACGCTCCCGTCGCCATCGACGAGATAAAGAGATTCATCGCCGAGCAGGAGCTGAAGGCCGAGACCCGCTATGTTCCCGCCCGCCGTACATACAGAGCCAGCACCGAGGACTATGCGGAGCACATCGCAGTTATCGGCGCAGGCCCCGCCGGCATGAGCTGTGCCTACTATCTCGCCAACATGGGCTACCCCGTGACCGTTTTTGAGAAGAACCCCGTCCCCGGCGGTATGCTGACTCTCGGCATCCCGAACTTCCGGCTTGAGAAGGACGTCGTCAACGCGGAGATCGAAGTTCTGCGCGAGATGGGCGTCGAGTTCAAGTGCGGCGTTGAGGTCGGCAAGGACGTCACGCTCGACGAGCTGCGCGCTCAGGGCTACAAGGGCTTCTTCCTCGGCATCGGCGCTCAGAAGTCTTCCGCGCTGCGCATCCCCGGCGAAGAGCTGGAGGGCGTATTCGGCGGCGTTGAGTTCATGCGCGAGGTCAATCTCGGCAACAAGCCCGCCATCGGAGACAAGGTCGCCGTCATCGGCGGCGGCAACGTCGCAATGGACGTCTGCCGCACGGCAGTCCGCCTCGGTGCGAAGGAGACCTATGTTGTCTACCGCCGCAGCGAGGACGAGATGCCCGCGGATAAGACGGAAGTCGCAGAGGCCAAGGAAGAGGGCGTCAAGTTCCTGTTCCTGAATGCACCCGCAGAGATAATCGGCGAGGACGGCAAGGTCAAGGCGCTCAAGGTAGAGGTCATGGAGCTTGGCGAGCCTGACGAAAAGGGTCGCCGCAAGCCCGTCGGCACCGGCAAGTTCGAGACCATCGAGGTCAGCGCGGTCATCGGCGCTATCGGCCAGAAGGTCGATCTTGGCGGCATTGCGCCCGAAGGCTTGACCTTCAACAAGAACGGCACCATCATTGCTGACGCCGTGACGCTTCAGACCGCGCAGCCTGACGTTTTCGTCGGCGGCGACGTGTACACCGGCCCGAAGTTTGCTATCGACGCCATAGCCGCAGGCCGCGAGGCCGCGATATCCCTGCACCGCTACGTGCACCCCGGCCAGAGCCTGACTCTCGCCCGCAACCGCCGCGACTTTATCGAGCTTGACAAGAGCAATCTTTCCATTGCCGTTGAAAGCTTTGACAACTCCTCCCGTCAGGTTCCCGGCCACGACGCGAAGAAGGCCAAGTCCTTCGCCAACGACCGCATGGCCTTCACCGAGGAGCAGGTCAAGAAGGAGGCATCCCGCTGCCTCGGCTGCGGTGCGACCGTTGTTGACGAGAACAAGTGCATCGGCTGCGGACTGTGCACCACGAAGTGTGAGTTTGACGCCATCCATCTCCGCCGCGATCTGCCCGAAGCCTCCACTATGCTCAAGGCCGAGGATAAGATGAAAGCGATACTCCCCTACGCCGCAAAGCGCGCGGCAAAGATCGCCATCAAGGATATGAAGGCGAAGAAGAGCAAATAATTCACCTAAGGAGAAAACCCATGCACGAGCTTGGTACCGTTTTCTATGTCATAAAGCAGGTCGAGCAGCTGTGCGTTGAGAACAAGCTCTCCACGGTCGGCAGCGTCACGCTTGAGATCGGCGAGGTCAGCGGGATAATCCCCAAATACGTTCAGGACTGCTGGGACTGGGCAATAAAGGACACGACCTATCTCAAAAACGCCGAGCTGAAGATCGAAACTCTCGACGCCGTCACCTACTGCGAGGACTGCGGCAAGACATACCCGACGGTGAAATATGCAAAGATATGTCCTTATTGCGGCAGCGAGCACACGTATCTGCTCACGGGCAATGAGTATAATATCAAGGAAATTGAGGCAATGTAAGCATGAGCCGTCAGGATGTCTCACACGGCATCCTGACGGCTTGCAAAACTGTTTTCCCACGGTGCTGCCGCGGGAATAGGAGGATCTCATTGGATATTCACGCGAAATTTGAATTGCAGGACTGCCCGTACTGCGGGGGCGCCGGACTGCTGGAGGAAGAAAACGGCTGGTGCTGGTATGTGACGTGCATGGACTGCGGGTCACACACTGCATCGTTTGAGTTCAAGACTCCGCAGGAGAGCGAAGAGGCCGCCGGAAAGGCCGCGCATCTCTGGAACATCGGCAAAGTCGTCCGCGGCGACATCGGCGAATAATAAACAGGAGAAGATTCACCGAATCTTCTCCTGTTTATGTTTATTTCAATTTGCGGCAAAAGTGCATAAAACTGCCGGAGCCGCCGATATCGGCGCTCCGGCAGTATCATATTCTCTCAGCAGCAGAACACCCTTCCGCCGCACATCGGGCCGAGGCAGGCGTTGGCGACGCACATTGCCATGCACAGTCTGTCGGGCGAGATGCCCCTGTGGTAGTGCACGGTATAGTCGTCGTAGAAATCGCCGCCGCTCTGAAGCTGTTCCAGCAGCCGCCGGTACTCCTCGTTGCCGGGGTCGATCTCGACGGCCTTCTTCGCCGCGTCCAGCGCCGCGATCTTATTGCCCATATACATGTTCGCGCCAGCGTTCAGATAGTACCACTTGCCGTCACGCTCAGGCACCGGAACGCCTGAGAGCGCGTTAAGCGCCTCCTTGTACATGCCGTTGCGGATATAATTCTTTGCCGCGGTGTACTCGCTGCGCTCGGTCTGCTGCTGGGCGTTGTTCCAACCGCCATAGCCCTGACTCCACGCGCTGAAGGGATCCCACCCGCTCTGACCGTACTGCTGGTATCCGTACTGCTGGCCATAGCCGCTCTGCCCATACTGGCCGTACGCGTTCTGCTGCTGCGCAGCCCCGCTCTTGATGGCGTCATAGGCGGCGTTTATCTCGTTCATGCGCTTGGCCGCGTTCTCGTCTCCGGGGTTGCGGTCAGGGTGATACTTTTTGGCAAGCTCTCTATATGCTTTTTTTATCTCCTCATCGCTCGCATCCGGCGAAACTCCGAGAACCTTATACGGATCCTGATACATCTGAGGGTTCCTTCTTGTCGTTTTTTTCGCTGAACTTCTTGTTGAACTGCTGCCACAGCCCTTCGCACAGGATATTTTTCATAATATCCGCGTCCTGAACCAGCGGCAGACTGTCAAAATAAAATATGCATTCGCCGAGCAGCATTCGCAGGATATCCCGGAAGCGCTCCGCGTTATTCGTAAGGCCGTAGTACTTTCTGAACGGGTTATAGCGCGAATAAAGCGTGTCCTTGTCCAAATCCATACATGCATCCATGACGTAAATGAACTTGCCGAGGGCGTTCGCCATGCCGCGCGCCGCGCCGCTCCAGCGATCCTCCCGCCAGACGAATATCTCCGCCATGAGCGCCCCGAAGCAGGCCGCCGCCTCGTCCGCGCCGTCGGGGATGGTTTTTTCCACCTCGTGCAGCCGGTTCAGTGCTTCGGCTATCGCCGCGCACTGCCGGGGGTACTGCGCCTCAAGCCTTTTATAGCTGCGCTTCATAAGCCCCGCTTCCGCGAGCGCCGCGAGACTGCCGTCATCCTCCCAGTCGTCCATGCATTTCTGGTACGCCAAGGCGAGGTTCATGTCCGCGGCATAGTCGCTCGCCGCGTTTCTGACCCATTCGCGCGCCTTGAAGGGATGCACCGCGCAGGTGTCCTCCCCCGCCGTCTCCTCCGGCTCATAGAGTGAGGAGAGGAACAGCACCAGAAAGGTCATGTCGTAGGTCAGCGTCAGGCCGGATATCTGCCCGTGTCTTGCCCGGAGCGAGCGGCACAGCCCGCAGTACGCCGCACGGTAGCGGCCGAGCTGCGGCTCCGTCATAAGCTCCGGCGCCGCGACGAGATAACCGAACATCAGGTCTTACCGGTGAAGGTGTTGCCGCACTTGCGGCAGACTATCCTGATCTGTCCCTTGCCGCGCGGCACCCTCAGCGTGGTGCGGCAGGAGGGGCAGGTGAAGAACTTATAGTCCTTGCGCTGCACCCAGCGCTCGCGCCGTACGCGGTAGGCCGCATCGATGCGGTATTTCAGTCTGATATATTTGCCGTTTTCCTCACGCCGCTTGGTAATGTTTCTCGAAAACATGCGGAAATAGATATAAACAAGAAGCGCGAGCACCGCGATATACAGATACTTCCCCACCCTGCCCGGAATGAAGAGACTCAGCAGGATAAGGATCATCTCCAATATCAGCAAAAAATTGTTAAGCTGGTCATTGCCGTTTCTGCCGGCCATGAACCTTGCCAAACGCTCTCTCATATGCTCACCTTTACATCAAAAAATTTATTTCAAATTCTGATAATGTTCTGATAGTGTCATTTTATCACAAGTTCCGCTTAATGTATCAAGAAACTGTAAACATACTAAAGATTATCTTTTATTTTTTCTCGCTTCGAGCGACAGCTCGATGATTTTCTCGCACAGCTCGCCGTAGCTCATCCCCTCAAGCTTCGCGGCCTTGGGAATAAGGCTTGCAGGCGTCATGCCGGGGAGCGTATTGACTTCGAGGCACCACGCTCTGCCGTCTCTGTCAAGGATGAAATCGGAGCGGGAATAGACCGACAGCCCCAGCGCGTTATGGAACCGCAGCGCCATGTCGGCGATCTGGGCGTACTCCGCCTCGGTTATCGGCGCGGGGCATATCTCCTGCGCGCCGCCCGCTGACGCCGCCTGATATTTCGCAACATAATCAAACTTATCGGGCGGGACTATCTCGATGGCGCTCAAAGCGCGCCCATCAAACACGGGGACGGTAAGCTCACGTCCGACGATTTTCTCCTCGACGACTATGCGGTTTC
>CAVCWF010000080.1:0-2767 GCA_963605945.1 Lachnospiraceae bacterium | reverse complement strand
CCCGTAAGCTCGACGAGCTTACGGGTTCATATCTTTTTACTTGCCGAGCCAGATCATATCGCGGCTGATGTCCTTGAGCGACGCCGCGCCGCACATGGTCATCGTCGATTTAAGCTCGCCGACGATCTTGTTCATGTAGACCTTGAAGCCCTCTTCGCCGCCGCCGTAGATCATCGTGAGCAGGGGACGGCCGATCAGCACACCGTCCGCGCCCAGCGCGATCGCGCGGAACACATCGACGCCGGAGCGGATGCCGCCGTCGACCAGTATCGTGATCTTGCCCTTGACGGCCTCGGCTATCGCGGGCAGAACCTCCGCCGTGGAGGGTACGCCGCCCTGAACGCGCCCGCCGTGGTTGGAGACGACTATGGCCTTCGCGCCCGCCTCAACGGCCTTCAGCGCACCCGCCGGAGTCATTATGCCCTTGATGATGAACGGCATCTTGGCGTAGCCGACTATCTCGCGCATCTCCTCGACGGTCTTGCTGCCGGCATTGGGATTCATGGCCTTGAGGAAGGGAAGACCCGCGCCGTCAATATCCATCGCCGCGGCAAAAATGCCCTTAGAGTTGAGGATATCGAGCTTTTCAAACACGGCTTCCTTGTTCCAAGGCTTGATGGTCGGGCAGCCCATGCCGCCGACCTTGACCATGTCCTCGGATGCGGACTTCATTATGTCGGGGTCAACGCCGTCGCCGGTCAGAGCCATGACGCCGTATTCCGCCGCGGCCTTGACGAGGATGGCGTTATACTGCTGATCCTTGTACTTCGGGCCGTAGTGCATGTCGACCGCGCCGAGGGGAGCGGCAAAGATCGGCGCAGAGAACCTGTGCCCGAACAGCTCAAAGGAGACGTCGGGATCGGCAAAGTTCTGGCAGAGCGTGTCCATGTTGACGCATATCTCCTGCCACTTGTCATAGTTGCGCGCCGCTGCGTTGCCGGGGAACTTGCAGCCGGGGCCGGGCATGGTGTTGCCGCAGGCGCGGCCGTTGCAGACGGGACATGCCTTGCAGTAGGGACCTACGCACTCTCGTGCGGCGCTGAGAATTTCGTTGTAATCCATGATGCACCTCTTCATTTTATTTTTTTGGCTTTGTTCAATTATCCGCCTTTTCCGCGGGAATGTCAACTCCGGTGAGGTCAAAATCCGGTATCATCTCGTCGGTCGCGGAGTCAGGCTCCTGCCAGTAGCCGTTTGCGATGCCGTGCCGCTCCATGTAGCCGATGAGCCGAGCGTTTGTCTGCGCGTCGATACGCTCCATAAGCTCCGGAAACTTCGTCAGCCCCGGAATCGGCGTGTACTGGCTCATCAGCGAGAACAGCACGCCGTTCTCCGGGAACTCGTCCTCGATGAAGTTCATCACTTCCTTCGCGTTCAGCTCCTGACCGGGGAGAATAAGATGACGTATCAGCACACCGGAGCGCAGAATACCGTCCTCATCCATGACGTACGACCCGGTCTGGCGGTACATCTCGCGTATGGCGGCCATGGCGGCGTCGGGATAGTCCGCCGCGGCAGAGTAGCGGCGGGCAAGCTCTGCGTCGGAATATTTGAAGTCCGGCATGTAGATCTGAATAAGCCCGTCCAGCATCCGCAGCGTCTCCACACTGTCATAGCCGGAACTGTTCCAGACGACGGGGATGCCCAGCTCAAGTCCGGACAGCGCCTCGGCAAGCTGCCTTGCGTAATGGCTTGGCGTCACAAGATTGATGTTGTGCACACCTTCGTCGCGCAGGCGGAGCATGACATCCCTCAACTGCGGCACGGTCAGAACTTTTCCACCCTGTCCGCGGCTTATATCGTGGTTCTGGCAAAAGACGCAGCGGAGGTTACAGCCGGTGAAAAATATCGCGCCCGAACCGCGCGTACCGCTGATGCACGGCTCCTCGCCGAAATGCGGCGCGGCGCGCGCGACGCGGGGCAGAGCAGGACTCATGCAGACGCCGAAGCCCTTTTCGTCAGTCCTGCGCGCTCCGCAGCGGCGCGGACAGTCATTACATATATAATTCATAACTTTTTCACCATAAAAGAGAGATTTGACAATAAAATATCATATGCAAAATGACAATAAAAGCCCTCTTTGCAATACCGATTATACCGCAGATTTGTGTATAATGCAAGAAATCGCAAAAAACGTAAAAAAGTGCATGATTTTTCTGATTTTTGTGCTAAAATGATTTTGAACCGTGGGAAGTAATGCCCATCGGCAGCCAAGAGAGAATCCGGGGAAGGGAAGCGGGACACAATGGTGAACATAGTTTTGGTCGAGCCGGAGATACCGCACAACACCGGAGCCATCGCACGCACCTGCGCCGCCACCGGAGCAAGACTTCATCTTGTGAAGCCGCTTGGGTTTGACATCTCGGACAAGGCGGTAAAGCGCTGCGGGCTGGACTATTGGCATCTTGTTGATATCTCGGTATATGAGAATATTGACGAGTACTTTGCAAAAAATGGAGACAGCAAGCTCTATCTTGCGACTACCAAGGCGCCGCGGGCGTACAGCGAAGCCGATCTGAGCGGCGATGTGACGCTGATGTTCGGCAAGGAGACGGCGGGGCTTCCCGAATGGCTGCGCGAAAAATACCGCGACAGCTGCATCCGTATCCCCATGATAAGTGAGGCTCGGAGTCTGAATCTCTCAAACTCCGTTGCTATATTGACCTATGAGGCGCTCCGGCAGCAGGGCTTTCCCGGCCTGCTCGGCGTCGGCTCCATGGGTCAGGATTAAGTGCATATAATTTTTAAGGAGGATAAACCATGAATT
>CAVCWF010000079.1:753-2961 GCA_963605945.1 Lachnospiraceae bacterium | reverse complement strand
TCGGCCATGTCCGGGCGGTAGCGCCGCGCGAAGGCCAGCGCCAGCGCCTTATACTTCTGCAGCTCGTCCAGCTTCTCGCGCAGCCCCATCGACGCCGTGATGCGCCCGATCAGCTCGTCGCGCCCGTCAAACTCCATCATCCGCAGGCAGCTCAGCGCCTCCTGCTCCTTGCCCTCGTCGAAGATGCCCATGCGGTACAGCTCCATCGCCAGCTCGTTCTGGCTCAGGCGCGAATACGCGTTGCGCTTCTGGGCGCTCACCTTCACGTCGAACACCGGCAGCGCGGCTCCGAAAGGCTGCGGGCGCGGGCAGAGCCCGGCGTTGGAGAAGCGGATATACTCCTCCGCGCCGGCGCGCCCCGCGATGCGGAAGCTGCGCGGCAGGCCGTAGAACTGGCGGATCAGCTCGATGCACAGCTCGACGATCTGGGCGTAGGCGATGTAGGAGCTGCGGGTCGAATCGCGGCTGCCCTTGCCGCTGGCCTCCTGCAGGGCGGCGATGGCGCTCGCGGCGGTGACGCCGGAGCTGATGTTGCCGGTGGAGGTCTCGGTGTTGCCGCTGGTCTCGCGCAGCTCCTGAATGCTGGAGTTCAGCACGTCCATGTACACGCCGCTGAGGGGGCTGAAGCCGATCTGGCGCAGGCTGTCCTCGCCGAGGTTGCCGCTGACGTGGACGAGGGCGCGGCCGAGGTCGGCGAACTCCTCCTCGTTGACGCTGCCGTCGATGCGCTGGAAGTAGCGGGGCGTCGCGCCGACGACGGTGTTTTTGATGATGGCGGAGCGCATGAGGTCGATGGCGGTCTGGTTGTTGTGGCAGAGGTCGACGAAGCCGTAGCCGCAGGGGCTGCCCTCGACGGGGAACAGCGGGTCGAGGACGAATGGGTAGCGCCCGTGGGCGTACAGGCCAACGGGGGCGGGGGTGAGCTCGTAGGGGACGGCCTCTGTGCCGTCCCGCTGGGACAGTGTCAGGGACTGCCCGTTGGGAAAAGACCCGGCGGGGTTGAGATCGCTTTTGGCTCCCTTGTGTAAAGGGAGCTGGCGCGAAGCGACTGAGGGATTGTCCGCGGCGGGGTTGGATGCGGATTCGCCCGAAATCGGCGCTTGACCCGCCGTCTGCTGCACAATCCCTCCGGCTCGGCTTGCGCCGACCCACCTCCCTTTACACAAGGGAGGCGTGGAACCGTCCTCGGCGGTGTCCCCCTCCTCCGTCGAGTACAGCACAGTGTCGCCGACGTATTTGACGTAGTGCAGCACGGTGCGGCCGGCGCGCTTGCGGCGGTAGTACGCCTCAACGACGGTGCTCTTGCCGTCGAGGCTCACCGCGTCGTCGTAGAGAAAGCGCGTCGCGGTGAAGGGGTTGCCGCGCAGACGCCCGCGAAGCTGCGGGAACTCCTCCTCCAGCTCGTCGTTGTCCTCAAGGTGCGTGAAGAACACGAACTTGCTGCGCTGGATATCGGCGATGCCCGGCTCCCAGAAGAGGTTGAGGAGGTCGACGCGCTCGATCGAGATGTCGCCGAGGCCGCCGAGCTTGTCGGGATCCCAGCCGACGCGGTAGGCGGCGGTGCCGGTTTTGAGCTTCTGCCACATCGCGTCCGACCACGTGCGCTCGAAGGCGTTCTGTTCGAGGATGCAGGGGACGACGGCGGAGAGCAGCTCGGCCTCGGCGCGGTCGTCGGGCTCGCGGGGGAGGATGACGGGTTCGGGGTAAGCCTCCATGGCGTCGGCGTGCTTGGAGACGATGACGTTGTGGAGCCAGCCGCTGACGGCGCGGAAGTCGCCGGACGAGGCGGCGCCGGGGCGCTTGTCCTCCTCGAAGCGGTTGCGGAGCTTCCACCAGTTTTCGGCGGCGATGACGCGGCGTTCGAGGCTCTGTTTGCCGGCTTTGTATTTTTGCAGGACGGCGGTCAGCTCCTGCGGTGTGTAAGGCATGATATTTCTCCTTTGTTGGGTATTTTGTGGGGGTGGGGGCGGGGGCGAGGACGCTTGGCGCTTTGAAATCACATCGTAGTGGACGGCCTCCGTGCCGTCCCGCCGGGACGCGGTACGGTCATGCGTCGGATATCAAATCGACGCAGAATCCAGAATTCTTGCCGCGAAGCGGCGCCCCTCTTAGGGGAGCTGGCGGCGAAGCCGACTGAGGGGTCGCCGGTCTTGGTCTACTGCCAATAGGGAAAAGAAAGAACAATGTAAAGAAAACCTCTGTCATTCC
>CAVCWF010000079.1:0-743 GCA_963605945.1 Lachnospiraceae bacterium | reverse complement strand
GTGTAAGGCATGATATTTCTCCTTTGTTGGGTATTTTGTGGGGGTGGGGGGCAATCATCGCGCCAGTGCTGAATCTTTGCCGCGAAGCGCTGCCCCTTCTAGGGGAGCTGGCACGGCGTTAGCCGTGACTGAGGGGTCGCCAGTCTTCAGTAATTGCCATTAGGGAAAAGACAGCTCGCACCCCCACCGCCCGCGCGGCTCCGCGCCATATATCGCTCAACACGCCCTCACCCCAGCGGGTTCCAGACCCGCGCGGGGGCGGGCAGCTCGATCCGCGGCGCGATCGGCCGCGACATGCACGCGTACCGCCACTCGTCCGCCACGTGGTCCTCCTGCTCCGTGTCCACATCCTCCGGCCGCGCCGCCGAGAACCTCAGCAGCGGCACCGTGCGCAGAAACGCCGCGCAGCTGTCGAACACGTACATCCCCGGCAGCCCCTCCTCGTCGAACTGCAGCCGGTAGTGGCACTGCATCCAGCCCGGCACGCGGTGGTTGTCGCCCGGCAGGAAGTACAGCCCGTAGCGCGCAGCCGTCTCCGCGACGCTCTCGCCGCGGCTCGCGTCCCAGATGCTGGGGTCGGCCACGCCGTCGATGCTCCGCCCGCGCAGCCACGGGTGCTCGCGCTCCATGCGCGCGATCTCGCGGAACTGCTCGTCCGGGCTGAGCCGCAGCCCCTGATTCGGCTGTGCCGTGCATCCATAATATTCAAGAATTCTGTATAATCTTCCGTCGTAGTCCACCGC
>CAVCWF010000078.1:0-13697 GCA_963605945.1 Lachnospiraceae bacterium | reverse complement strand
CGCGCCCGCAGCGTCAACGTCCGCCCAGAAAGCGGTCTGAGTGGCTTCGTCCCAAAGGGAGAAGTCGGTGTTGTCACGGCCTGCCGCAGCGAGGAGCTTGTAGAGGTAAGCCTGAGAATTGTAGTAGTCAGACATGCCCTCGATAGGCAGAGCGTAGATGGTGGAGTTGCCGTCGTAGGACGGGTCAGCCAGAACGTAGATGCCGAAGATAACGTCATCAATAGTGGCGGGGGTGCCATCGGAGAAGACGATATCGTCACGCATGGTCAGGTTGTAGTCAACGGTGCCGTCCTCGTTCTCAACGACTTCGACATCGCCCATGCCATAGTAGGTGTAATCGGTGCCGTTGTAGGCAACGGTCTCACCCTCTATGCCGTGGTAAATGATCGCGCCGCCGCGGTCAGCAGCAAGCAGACCGCCGGTGAAGCTGGAGACGACTTCTTCGTCATACGCGGTGGTATAGAAGAAGGGGCTGAACTTCTGGCCAAAGGTGGAGGTTGCATAGACCAGGGTGGATGTGTTCTCCTCGGCAGGAGCCTGAGTCTCTTCTGCAGGTGCTTCGGACTCGGCGGGTGCTGGAGTGCTGGAGTTGCCGCATGCGCAGAGAGCAAAGACCATAACAAGAGCCAGAACCAGAGCGAGGATCTTCTTAATGTTGCTCATTTTCATTTTTCCTCCTTGATAGGATTTTTATTTATTAAACGCGGGCTTCTGTATATCAACAAGCCCTGCGGTTAATAACGGGATCAAAGAAGCTTCGTCGCCACCGCCTGACGGCGGGAGAACGAAAGCGCGAACGCCGCACAGAGTATCACGGCGCCGGCTGCAAAGGCGATATCAGCCGGGTTGAGCTTTTCCGGCGCGGCTATCGCGGTGACGCCTTCGGCGATCAGGGAAACCGCCGTGAGGATGATGCCGAATATCGAGGCCGAGGGGAGATTCCCGGCGACCTTCTCCGCCTCCGAGCGCTTGAGCTTACCGCCCGCACGCAGCAGCGCAACGACCGCGGAACTGACGTACCACAACGGCACGGCCGCGAACACGAAGGGGAGGATCACATACATGAGCTTCCCGGCTTCGGACGGGAGCCACAGCGCCATGATATATGCAAGCCAGCCCAGCGCGGCGGCAGGTGCGAGGAGTCTGCCGCTCTTCTTCGCGGCGGCGGCGTCGCAGAAGCAGAAATACGAACCGACATATACCGGCACGGATCTGACCCTGCCCTTTTCGTCGATAGTTTCGGAAATTTCGTAATCCCGGACGTATTTTTTCTTTGCCATGCGAGCTTTTCCCCGTCAGCTTCCTCCGGCGCAGCTGTCTGCGCCAGTGCAAATTGCTAAAGTTGGTTTACATATTGTGTCATGCCATTATAGCTGAAATATTACAATTTGTCAATGACATCCACATTTCAGATAGCACAAAGTCCACGGCTGGCGCACAAGTGTTTCTGTTGCACTATACACAAAACCATCGGATTCTTCAGTTTCGTCATTAGCTTTTCTAATACATAGACACTTTCGCCAGCGGCGGCCAAGCACCCCCGTTATTACAAATCGCAGTGATACCGCGGCTTTCCAAGGCTCTTGCGGCCATATTCTATCGCGCCCGTCGGGCAGTGACAGATGCAGGCCATGCAGTGCGTACAGTTTTTGCCCCACACCGGGTGGCCGTCGACGATGCTGATATCGTTCAGCGGACATAGCTGCGCGCATTTGCCGCAGCCGACGCACTTGTCATCGGCGTGGAATTTATCCGCCTTAACGAAAAGCGCGTAAAACACCGGGTTTACGGCGGTGCTCATAAAGCGGTCATAGAGATTGTTCCGCGGCGCGGCGAACTCGCAGCCCCCCGCTATCTTCCGCGCGGCCTCGTCTATCGCGGGAGCCGCGGCCTCGATTATCCGCGCGGCCTCCGGCTCCTGCGGTGCGTCGAACATGGCGATATAGTTCTCCGGCATTATCACCTGTGCGGTGCCCATATACGCGAAGCCCTTATCCGCACACAGGCGCTTGTTGTACTTCGCCGCGTCGTCGATCTCGCTGCCGCAGTTCATTACGAACCACACCTTATCTGCGCCTGAAAATTCCATATTGCGTATCCACTCCTCGACCACGCGCGGGATGCGCCAGCCGTAGGTCGGCGTCACGAATATCAGGCGGCCGTCGGCGCGTATCGTCCCGGTGTCGCCGCTCTTTATCCTGTCATTGACGCTGACAAGCTCATCGCCGAGCGCCGCGGCGAGCCTGCGGGCAATATAGCGGCTGTTTCCGGTACCGCTGAAAAAGAGGATCATACGCTTTCTCCTTTTCCTATAAAAGTATTAAATAAAAATAGTAAATGCCGGAACCCCGCGCAGGCAGGCTTGCGGCATTTATTAATCGGACTTAGTCTCAGCCCTTGTATTTCTCCCAGAACACGTAATGGTCAAGCACCGCGCGTTCTATGTTGCTCTTATCCCCGTTGCGGATGATATCATACAGCTGCCGGTGAAGGCGGACGTACGATTCGATCTCGCCGCTGGCGATGACGCTCTCCGTCGTCTTTTCGCGGCTCGGCACGGTGATGCGGTTTATATACTCGGACAGCGTGACGAGCTGGGGGTTTTTCGTCAGGCTTATTATCACGTTGTGGAACACACAGTCCGCCTCGGTTATCGCAGTCGCGTCAAGCTCTTCGCAGCGGGTCGCGGCTTCCATCTTGTTCAGCGCCTCGCTGAGCGCGCGCAGATCCTCCTCGTCCGGCTGCTTCCTGATGAGCACGTACAGCGTGCCGATATCTATCGCCCGGCGCAGGTCGACGAAATCCTCCCAGCGGTTATTCTGGAGAATAAGGCTGTACAGCACCGGAGACAGCATTTTCGGCTTGAAGCTGTCCGTAACGAAGGTTCCCTCCGCTCTTTTTATATATACAACGCCATAGGCCTCAAGCTGCTTTATCGCTTCTCTCACGGAGTTGCGGCTGGCGCTGAGGTTCGTGCACAGCTCGGCCTCCGTCGGAAGCTTGCTGCCGGGCTTCAGGTTACCCTTTATAAGCTGATCTATTATCCAGTCCTTGACTGCGTCCACCACGGAAATATTCCTTATTGTGGGATATTCCAGCGTATCGTTTCCCATATGTCTCTCCATCTCTCTAAAAATGCTTTTCTGAGTAATTTTACTCTATTTGCCCACGGCTGTCAATCAAAAAAGCTCGAAATTGCGCGCGTTTTCCCCCACTGGCGGCAAAAAATCAGGGCACGGGATACCCCGTGCCCTGAAACCTTATCGCAAAGCTTTATTTCGCGCAGGCTCTCTCGAACTCCTCCTGTATCTCCTTTTCGGGTTCGGCGGTGAGCAGACTCACGACGACAATGAACACGCAGGATATCACGAACGCAGGCAGCAGCTCGTATATCCCGAACACGCCGCCGAGAGGTGCGACGCAGTATTTCCACACGAACACCATCGCCGCTCCGGAGAACATGCCCGCGATAGCGCCCCATTTGTTGCAGCGCTTCCAGAACAGTGAGAACAGCATTATCGGGCCGAAGGTCGCGCCGAAGCCCGCCCACGCGAAGGATACTACGCGGAATATAGAGCTGTTGGGGTCGCTGGCGAAGATGACGCCGAGCACCGCGACGCCGATAACGGTGATGCGCGCGATGAGCATGGTCTTTTTGTCGCTCATCTTCACGCCGAAAACGTCGGTGAGTATGTTGTGGGTGACGCCGGAGGCAGCGGCAAGGAGCTGCGCGTCTGCGGTGGACATGGTAGCGGCGAGGATGCCGGCGATTATGACACCCGCGACGATGGCGGCGAGCGCGCCGTGCGTCGAGATGAGCGCCGCGGAGTTGACGATCAGATTCTCCGCTTCGGCCTCGGAGCCGGGCATTGCTATCGCCCCGGTCTTGACCATGCCGAAGCCGACAATGCCTATAATGACCGCAACGCCGAGCGAAATGACGACCCAGACCGTGGCTATGCGGCGGCTGAAGTTCAGCTTGCTCTCGCTGCCGATGGCCATGAAGTGCAGCAGGATATGCGGCATACCGAAGTAGCCGAGTCCCCACGCCAGCGTAGACGCGATCATCAGGGGGCTGTAGCTGCCGGGTGTGCTGGTGAGAATATTCGTGGACGCAGAAAAGCTGAGGTAGCCGGGTATCTCCTTGGCGTTGGCGATGACGGCGTCCCAGCCGCCGGCGGTGTTGATGCCGAATATGAGCACGATGACAAGCGCTATCGTCATAACAATGCCCTGAACAAGGCTCGTGACGGATGCTGCCATGAATCCGCCGGTCGCGCAGTAGATGACGATGACGGCCGCGCTGATTATCATGGCGGTCATGTAGTCGAAGCCGAAGAGGCTGTTGAAGAGCTTGCCGCAGGCGGCAAAGCCGGAAGCCGTGTAGGGCACGAAGAAGATTATGACCGTCATCGCGCCGAGAGTTTCGATTATCTTGGTGTTGTCGCGGAAGCGGCGGGAGAGGAAATCAGGCACGGTTATGGCGTTGATGCCGGCGGAGTAGCGGCGCAGGCGCTTTGCGACGATGAGCCAGTTGAGATAGGTGCCCAGTGCAAGGCCGATGGCCGTCCAGCCCGCCTCAGCGACGCCGCAGAAAAACGCCAGTCCCGGCACGCCCATCAGCAGATACGCGCTCATGTCCGACGCCTCGGTGCTCATCGCTGTTACGATGGGGCCGAGCTTGCGGCCGCCGAGATAGAAATCCTCGGAGGTGCTGTTATTTGCATATTTGAAGCCTATCGCCAACATACCCAGCAGATAGACGACCACTGCTGCCAGAATCCAAATCATTGCCGAAGTCATAATACATATCCTCGCTTTTCATAACATAGTCGGGATTATATATTATTTTTTTCGGAAAACAATATTATTTCCGCAGGTTTTCTCTTGATTTTTGCGGTTTTCGGGCTATAATATAAACGTCTCTAATTTTATTCATATTAAGATGAATTTATTTCATATAAGGAGTTTCCCATGAATCTGGCCAAGTATCAGGCGCTGCTGAGCGTCGTGGAGTCCGGAAGCCTGACCGCCGCCGCGGCGCAGCTGGGGCTGACGCAGTCGGCGGTGAGCCACAGCATCAACAGTCTTGAGGAGGAGCTGGGCTTCGCGGTGATAAAGCGCAGCCGCGCGGGCGTGAAGCTCACGAACGAGGGCGAGCGGCTGCTGCCCGCGGTGCGCGGGCTATTAAACAGCGCCGAACAGCTCAGTCAGGTGACGGCGGCGATACGCGGGCTTGACAGCGGCCTTGTCCGCATCGGAACCTTCACCTCTGTCGCCGTCCACTGGCTTCCGGGAGTGCTGAAGGAATTTCAGCGCGACTATCCGCGCGTCGAGTTCAAGCTGCTCAACGGCGACTACAACGATGTCGAGCAGTGGGTGCGCGACGGCAGCGTGGACATCGGCTTCGTGAACCTGCCCTCCCCGCTCGACTGCGAGTGCATCCCGCTGATGGAGGACAGGCTGATGGCCATTCTGCCGAAGGACAGCCGCTTTGCGAGCTACCCGAAATTCCCGCTCGTCGAGTGCGAGACGGAGCCGTTTATAAGTCTGCTGAAAAGCTCCGACCACGACGCGCGGCGCGCGCTCGAAGCCGCCGGGGTCACGCCGAACGTCCGGTTTTACACAAAGGACGACTACGCCGTCATCGCAATGGTCGAGCAGGGGCTGGGCATAAGCATAATGCCGGAGCTGCTGCTGAAGGGGAGGCACGACGATCTGCTGGTGCTGCCGCTCGTCCCGGAAGCGAAGCGAACCATAGGCATCGCCATCGCCGCAAGTGAAAAGGCCGGCCCTGCGACCCGCCGCTTCGCCGACTATGTTGTGAGATACGTCAAGGAGCAGGCGTGATTTCTTGTTTATTGGTTCGGAGACTGTTCTCTCCCTCCGGCAAAACCTGCGGTTTTGCCACCTCCCTCGTCAGAGGGAGGCAAGGGGCAGGACATTGATTATGGGAAAGTCTCTGGCTCCCTCTGACACGGAACGCAAGGGGCTGAGTGTAGATTACGGAAATTTCTCTGGCTCCCTCTGACTGAGAGAGAGACAGACATCGAACCTGCGTAAAAATTAATCCCTCCGGGTGTCCGGAGGGATTAATTTTTTTCATCCGACATCAGTCACGGTGCCGATGAACACAGGCGTCATGGTATCGCAGTCGAGGATCATATACAGGAACGGGCGGTTCAGCGTGACATATTTTATCTCTTCTATAAACGCGCTGCCGCAGGCGGCTTCGACCGCCGTCGCAGCTCCGGCCTTCGTTCCCTGCTCGTTCACGGAGACATGGCACTTATGCAGCACCCGGCTGACATAGAGCGGCATACCGTCATAGCTGCCGATGCCGCTGAGGTCGGCGGAATCCGGGTCGAAAAGCTCGGTCACGCCGAGCGCCTTCAGCACGTCCGAAAGCTCCGCGCTGTAAGAGCTGTCAAATTTCGGCAGGCTCGCGATCACAGTCGTGCTCTGCGCTCCGGTCAGCATCGCGCGCAGACTCTCGCCGCTGAGACCGGCGATGTACTCGTCAAGCCCGACTCCGCTTTCCGGAAGCAGCGCGGCGAAGGCATAGCGCCCGCCCTGATAATATTTGATGAAGCCTGCGGCGCTGCCGTCGGAGATATAGGTGTGCTCCTCTGAGTCCATGAAATCGGCTATCCTGTCCTCGCCCGCGGCGTTGGTGAAGCTCCCCTGCTCGACCTGATCGGCGGTATACACCTCCTGCCACTTCGCGTCAAAGGCGACGGCGTTTATCAGGTACAGCATCGCGTCATCGGGGATCTTGTCCAGTATCCGGTCTATCATCCCGTCGGTGTTTTTCTTCACCCACGAATTGATGCTGTCGAGCGTCCCACCGTCAAACGGCGCGGTGAACACGGCGCTGTCATAGTATCCGGCGTTCTTCTCAATGAACGCGTCGTTTATCTTCAGCTTATCGTCATCCCGCAGCCACATGGAACAGGCCGAGCTGAGCTTGCTGCCCTCACTGTCGTCCAGCGTCGCCAGAAACGCCGCCATGTACGCGTTCAGCTCGTCCGCGCTCATGCCGAACACGGCTTCAAGCTGACTGAGTGTTTCGCCCTCGGCGCCGTTGGCGGTCATGGCCAGCGCGCAGAGAATCGAGGTCGGGGAAATCAGCGTGTCGCCGTCGGAAGGACAGCTTTTCAGCAGGCGCAGCGCCAGCTCCGTCACCGCCGTGTTCGCCTCTTCCGTCAGCGCGGCAGGGTCGGCGGCGATCTTATCGGTGTTTTTGGCCGTGATCTCGCTCACGGCGGGGCTTCCGCAGCCGCCAAGCAGCATCGCCATGGCCAGCAGCAGGCATATTGAAACATAAAACATGCTTTTCATCTCTTGCTCCTTTCGGTCGATCTGCTTTTTTGACGCGCGGCGCGGGAAAAGGTTCCCATAAAAATATCGTGAGAGATATTAAAACCTCTCACGATATGTAATATCAGTGCCTTCCTTTGTATCCGCCGTGACGTCTGCGGCGTCTGCGGCGGCGTCCGGCGTCGGATATCAGCTTCACCGCGACAAGGATGATTATCAGCGCCACGATGCCGATGATTATATATTTGAACATGCCCTCGGTGAGCTGGATGCCCTTGCCCGTGTACTCTACCTCGCGGCTGCCGGTATAACCGCAGACACCGCAGGTTCCGCGCTCCTCGCCCGGCTGATCCTTCGTCGCCGCGCGCACCAGCGTCCACTGCATGTCATGCGCGGCCTCGTCGGTCTTCTCGCCGCAGGCGCACTCGTGCCAGTGGCTCGCCTCGTCAAAGCTCCACTTCTCAGAGAATTCATGCTCATGGTTCTCGTCCGCGGGCGCGGGGCTTTCCGCTGCGTCATCCGGCTTATCGGTCGGTTCCGGACTGGGCTTCGGCTCCGGAGTCGCCGTCGGGGCGGGTGTCGGGGTCGCCTTTGCGGGGTCGGCCTTCACGGTTATGACCGCGCCATAGCTCTCGCGGCCGCCGCCGGGATTGCTGAAATACGCCGCTATGCGCCAGCCGTTGAGTTCAAGCGGGATGTTATAGAGGTTCATCCTCGTTCCGCCGTCCGCGTCCGTCGTGAGGCCGGGGAACTTTTCGACCGCTTCCTCCATCGTATAGTACGACGTCGCGTCCGGGTTATAGAGCCGCCAGTTTATCTTCTCGTAATACGCGCCGGACGCCGCGAAGGACGCAAAGCCGCCCTCGGTCACGGTCTCGGCCTCAGGGTGCTTATAGATGTCGGGCGTCCAGATCTGCGGAGCATACTCGCGGCGCAGCGTCACGCTGCTGCCGCTCACGGTGTAGTCCACGGCAGAGTTATTCAGATACACACGCGCATCGGACGCGAGCGAATATCCCTCGGCGAGCGAGACCACGATCTCGACCGTGTAATTCTGCGTCCCGAAGGTGCCGCTGAACTGCGAACCGGATGCGTCGTACCACACTAGGCTCTGCACGGAGCAGCCCTCGGTGCTGGAGCTGGCGGAAATATTCCCGGCGGGCATATATGCTATCGGCGTTGTCGGCATGGCGACAAGCAGCTTTTCAAGAGTTACGTCCGCGCTCGCGCCGACGGGCAGCGCCAGACAGATGCAGACGCACAGGCATAGCGCAAGAAACGCTGTCAGGCGGTTTTTCATGCTTCTGCGCATGTGAATTCCTCCTTTGAGTGGATTTTCTGATATTCATTATATAATTGCATATTTTCCCGGTCAAGGAATTTGTTGAAAAACGCATAAATTTCTGGCCGATTTTATATTTTTCGTTTGCTATCCGCCGCAGCAATGCTATAATAAAGTGTTACTTTTGAAATTGGAGTTGGTTACATGGCCACATGCTATATATTTGCCGCGGGGAGCTTCTACGGTCTGACCGAATACCCGTCCGAGGGCGACCTCGTCATCGCCGCGGACGCGGGGCTGACGCACTGCACCGAGGCGTGGGTCGCGCCGGATCTGATCCTCGGCGACTTCGACTCTCTCGGCGAAGCGCCGGAGGGCAGTAATGTTCTTCAGCTGCCCGTCGAGAAGGACGACACCGACACGATATACGCCATGCGCGTCGGGCTTGAGCGGGGCTATACCGATTTCGTCGTCTACGGCGGGACCGGCGGCGGCCGCGCCGATCACACGATCGCAAACCTTCAGGGGCTGCTGTTTCTCTCCTCGCACGGGGCACACTGCCGCATGTACGGCGACGGCGTGGTCTGGAGCGTGCTGCACAACGAGACGATATCCTTCCCCGCCGGACGCGGCGGCACGCTGTCGCTGTTCTGCATGGACGGCGCGGCGCGCGGCGTGACCATCCGCGGGCTGAAATACGAGCTGGCAGACGCCGAGATACGCTCAGACTTCCCCATCGGCGTCAGCAATTCGTTCACGGGGGCGGCGGCAAGCGTCGAGGTGCGGGACGGCACATTGATAATGATACATGATATTTTCGGGTGAGACAATGATAGAGTACAAGGCAGGAAAATGCGATATCGCCGTTATCGGCGCGGGACACGCGGGCATTGAGGCCGCCCTCGCCGCCGCGCGGCTGGGGCTTGACACGATATGCTTCACTGTGAATATGGACAGCATCGGCAACATGCCCTGCAACCCCGCCATCGGCGGCACCGGCAAGGGACATCTTGTCCGCGAGCTGGACGCGCTGGGCGGCGAGATGGCGCGCGCGGCGGACAAGGCCTGCATACAGTACCGTATGCTCAACCGCGGCAAGGGGCCGGCGGTACACTCACTGCGCGCGCAGGCCGACCGGCGGCGGTATCAGGAAGTGATGAAGCACACGCTTGAATTGCAGGAGAATCTCCGCGTCAAGCAGGCGGAGGTCGTCGATATCGGCGTCGAGGACGGGCGCGTCCGCTCCGTCACGACGCACACGGGCGCGGTTTACGACTGCAAGGCCGTCATAATCGCGTCGGGCACATACCTCGACGGGCGCACGATAGTCGGCGAGGTTCTGCGCTCATCGGGGCCGGACGGTCTCGCCGCGGCCATCCCGCTGGCGGAGCGGCTGCGCGCGCTGGGGCTTAACATGCGCCGCTTCAAGACCGGCACTCCGCCGAGGGTGAACGCGCGCACAGTGGACTTTTCAAAGATGGAGCTTCAGCGGGGCGACGAGGAGATCGAGCCGTTTTCGTTCTCCACGGTCGACGCGCCGCGCAACTCCGCCGTGTGCTACCTGACCTACACCAACGAGCGCACACACGAGATAATCCGCGCGAATCTCGACCGCAGTCCGATATATTCCGGCGTCATCGAGGGCATCGGCCCGCGCTACTGCCCCAGCATCGAGACGAAGGTGATGACCTTTGCCGACAAGCCGCGCCATCAGCTCTTCATCGAGCCGATGGGGCTGAACACCGAGGAGCTGTACATTCAGGGCTTCTCGTCCTCGATGCCTGAGGAGGTGCAGGTCGAGATGCTGCACAGCGTCGCCGGGCTTGAGCGCGCGGAGATGACGCGCTGTGCCTACGCGATAGAATACGACTGCGTCGACCCGACGGAGCTTTATCCGACGCTGGAGACGAAAAAAATATCCGGACTCTACGGCGCGGGGCAGTTCAACGGCTCCTCCGGCTACGAGGAGGCGGCGGTGCAGGGTTTCGTCGCGGGAGTGAACGCGGCGCTGAAAATTCTCGGCCGCGAACCGATGATACTCCGCCGCAGTGACGGATACATCGGCACGCTCATAGACGATCTTGTGACCAAGGGCACGAACGAGCCGTACCGCATGATGACCTCGCGCAGTGAATACCGCCTGCTGCACCGGCAGGACAACGCGGACAAGCGCCTTTCCGGCATCGGCCTGCGCATTGGGCTTGTCTCCGAGGAGCAGTACCGGCGCGTTCTCGACAAATACGCCGCCGTGGACGCGGAGCTGCGCCGCCTTGAAAAGACGCACATCGCGCCCAGCGCGGCGATAAACGCGCTGCTCGCGGCGCGCGGTACGGCGGAGATCTCCACCGGCAGCTCGCTTGCCGATCTCATCCGCCGCCCGCAGATAAGCTACCGCGATCTCGCGGAGTTCGACCCGGAGCGTCCGGCGCTTCCGCGCGCCGTGACGGAGCAGGCGGAGATAAGCCTCAAATACGAGGGCTACATCAAGCGCCAGCTCAAGCAGGTCGAGGAATTCACGCGGATGGAGAGCCGCCCCCTGCCCGCCGATATCGACTACGACGCGATAAACGGCCTGCGGCTGGAGGCGCGCGAGAAGCTGAAAAAGATTCGGCCTGAGAATTTCGGTCAGGCAAGCCGCATTTCCGGCGTGTCCCCGGCCGACATCTCGGTGCTGATGATCTACATGGAGGGCGGAAGATGAGCAAAATCGTTCTCGGCTTTTCCGGCGGAGTTGATTCCGCGGTATCCACCATGCTTCTGAAAAAGGCCGGACACGAGGTGTACGGCCTGTATATGGACAACGCCGACGAGGCCGCGCGGCAATGCGCGATAGACGCGGCGGAATTCATCGGCGTGCCGCTGACGGTGCTGGACGTCAAGGCCGAGCTTGAGCGCAATGTGTGCCGCCCGTTCACGGAGGCGTATCTGCGCGGCGAGACGCCGAACCCCTGCATAATCTGCAATCCCAGCACAAAGTTCAAAAATCTGCTCGCCGAGGCCGACCGCGTCGGCGCGGAGCTTGTCGCCACTGGGCACTACGCCCGCACGGAGAACGGCAGGCTTATGAAGGGTATGCCAGCCAATGACCAGAGCTATATGCTCTGCCGTCTCAGCCGCGAACAGGTGCGCCGGACAATATTCCCGCTCGGCGGCTTCGAGAAGACTCAGGTGCGCGCGCTGGCCGAGGAATTCGGCCTGCCGGTCGCGCACAAGCCGGACAGCATGGAGATATGCTTCATCCCCGACAAGGACTATATCGGCTGGATATCGCGCCGCGCGGAGCTGCCGCCGCCGGGAGATTTCATCTTCCGCGGCGAGGTCGTCGGCCGGCACGAGGGCATACACCGCTACACCGTAGGCCAGCGCCGTCCGGGGCTTATCGACGGGCGCAAGGTCTATATCTCCCGCATCAGCGCCGCGGACAACACCATTGAGCTTGCGCTGTGGGAGGATCTGTTCAAAACCGAAGTCCGCGCCAGAGACTTCAACTGGCTCATCGACCGCCCCGCCGAGCCGATCCGCGCAAACGTCCGCGTGCGGCACACGAAATGGGAAATGCCGCCCTGCACCGTATACCCCGAAGGGGACGGCGTGCGCATAATCTGCGACGAACCGGTGCGCGCCCCCGCCGTGGGGCAGTCCGCCGTGCTGTATGACGGCGACTACGTCCTCGGCGGCGGATTTATAATCTAAGCATCATATTCTAAGCAATCAGGTGAACTCCTTGGAAAAGAATCTTACAAACGGCAGTGTGCTGAAAAACATAGCATATTTCTCGCTGCCATATCTGCTTTCATACTTTTTGCAGACGCTCTACGGTCTGGCCGACCTCTTCATAATCGGCCAGTTTGAGGGCGTCGCCAGCACGACCGCCGTGTCCATCGGCAGTCAGGTCATGCACATGCTGACGGTTATGATCGTCGGCCTTGCGATGGGCTCGACCGTGTGCATAGGTCAGGCCGTCGGTGCGGGGGACAAGAAGCGCGCCTCGGCCGCCATCGGCAACACCGTGACGCTGTTCATGCTGCTGTCCGTCGTCATCACGGCGCTGCTTCTCGCGCTCGTCAGACCCATAGTCTCCGTGATGTCCACCCCGGCGGAGGCCGCCGAGGGGACGCGGGCGTATCTTACGATCTGCTTCATCGGCATCCCGTTCATCACGGCCTACAACATCATAAGCTCCATTTTCCGCGGCCTCGGCGACTCGAAAAGCCCGATGATATTCATCGCCGTGGCCTGCGCCGCGAACATCGCGCTAGACTACATATTTATCGGCGTCATGGGGCTTGGCCCCGCGGGCGCGGCGCTCGGCACCACGCTGTCGCAGGCGATAAGCGTTGTGTTCTCGCTCACGGTGATACTGCGCAGGAAGTCCGGCATCAGCCTTGAGCGGCGCGACCTCCACCCCCAGCGTGACACGATGGGGCAGCTGCTGCGCATCGGAATCCCCGTAGCAGCACAGGACGGACTGATCCAGATCGCCTTCATCGTCATCACCGTTATCGCCAACCGGCGCGGACTTGACGCCGCGGCGGCGGTCGGCATCGTGGAGAAGATCATCAGCTTCGTGTTCCTCGTGCCGTCGTCGATGCTGTCAACTGTGTCGGCGCTCTGCGCGCAGAACATCGGCGCAGGGAAGCAGGCACGCGCCGAGCAGACACTGCGCTACGCGATAATCATCGCGGCGAGCTTCGGCGTTATCATCGCGCTGCTGACGCAGTTCATCTCCGAGCAGGCGGTCAGCCTGTTCACGCCGGACGCGGTTGTCATCACTCTCGGCGGGCAGTACCTGCGCGGCTACATCTGGGACGCGCTCTTCGCCGGAATACACTTCTGCTTCAGCGGGTATTTCTGCGCCTGCGGCCGCTCCGAGATATCGTTTATCCACAACATCTCCGCAATCGCGCTCGTGCGCATCCCCGGCGTGTACCTGACCTCAAAGCTCTTCCCCGACACGCTCTTCCCCATGGGACTTGCCACCGCCGCGGGTTCGCTGCTGTCGGTCATCATCTGCGTCATCGCTTTTGCGCTGCTCAAAAAGCATAGTGTTAAAAACGCATAAAGTTTGCTCCGCATTCGGCGCATTATATGTGCT
>CAVCWF010000077.1:0-8289 GCA_963605945.1 Lachnospiraceae bacterium | reverse complement strand
CCCCCGCGGCTGCCGAACCGGATGCGGAATAAATGAGGAATAAATGATCAGGAGCCTGCTGTGATGAACGCGCATCACGGCAGGCTCGTAATATTTTCACTATCCATGCCGGGCCTTATCTCCTGCTCGGACCGGGATTGTGGTCGCCGAAGATCATGTCGTCGATGTCAGTTTCCATGCTGCAATACCTCCTGTTGTATAGTCGATATCTATATTGTATTCGGGGACAGCCTGATGTATGACAAAAATTTTTCGGCAGCGCGGTTTGTATATCATAAATTAACTGTGAATTCCTGCAAATTGGCTTGAAACTCGCAATCGTTTGAGTTATAATAAAAAAACCTGTGAACAGCAGGCGTAAACGTAACAAAAAAGGATGACATTGCAATGAGCGCATCAACTGAAAAGAAACAGCGTCAGGCAGCCCGCGAAGCAGGCACCGACAAAAAGACTCTCGCCGAACAGGAAGCGGCGAAGAAAAAGGCCAAGAGCAACCGCCGCTGGACTCTTGGAACGATAGGCGTTATCCTGCTCATCGCCCTTATTCTTTTCCTCAATTCCAGCTTCCTCTATACTCATACCACCGCCATCTCCATTGGGGACGCCGATTACAGCCCCGCAGAGGTGAGCTATGTGTATGCCAACAGATACTATAACTGGATCCAGAACTACGGCAGCTATGCCAGCATCTTCGGCCTTGACACCTCTACCGGTATTGCGGGTCTGAAGCAGCAGGAGTGCCCCATGTATGACGACGGGCGCACTTGGCGCGACTACTTCATGGATGAGGCGCGCAGTGAGCTCAGCCAGATGACCGCGCTGTGCGCATGGGCGGACGCTAACGGCGTCACGCTCACTGACGAGGAAATCGCCGAGGTTGACGACAGCATCGCAACTCTCGACAGCAGCGCCCGCGCAGGCGGCTACGCCTCCGGCGACAAGTACTTCTCCGCAAACTACGGCACCGGCGTCACCAGCGCCATAGTGCGCGAGATGGCGCTGAAGAGCGCTCTTGCCAACAAGGCGTCCACCGAGTACGCGGCCTCCCTCGAATATACCGACGCGGAGCTTGAGGAGCACTACCAGAGCTTCGATGGCGCGCAGGACAAGTTCGCCTTCAGCTACTATCTTGTGAACGCCGAGAAGGTTGAAAGCACTGACGCCGATGGCAACACCAGCTCCGCCGTCACCGAGGAGACCACCGCCGCCGCGAAGGACGCGGCCGACGATATTCTCACCGCATACACCGCGCTGAAGCAGTCGAATCCCGATGACGATAACTATGCCGCAATGCTCAACAGCGCCGTCGCACAGGTCGCGCCCACCGCGGAAGCTACCGAGCGCAGCAACATCACCGGCGGCAACCTCGGCGATTATAAGGAATGGCTTATGGCGAGCGGCCGCAAGGCCGGCGACGCCACGGTCGTTGACAAAGAGGACGGCAGCGGCAGCTACGTCGTCGTGTTCCTTGACCGCAGTGATAACCACTATCCCGTCGCGCAGGTGCGCCACATCCTGATAAAGGCCGTTGCCGATTCTGACGGCAGCTACACCGACAAGGCCAAGGAGATCGCAAAGAACCGCGCCGAGGAGCTTCTCGCCGAGTTCAACGCCGGCGATAAGACCGAGGACAGCTTCGCCGAGCTTGCCAAGGACTACTCCGAGGACACCGGCTCCGCCGAGAACGGCGGCCTGTATGACGCCGTTTACAAGGGAGCGACTGTCGAGGAGTTTGACAAGTTCTGCTTCGAGGGTCACAAGAAGGGCGACACCGCCATCGTCTACGGCGAGTCCAGCAGCTACGCGGGCTACCACGTCATGTACTACGTCGGCGAAGGCGACCTGTACAGCAACCTGCTTGCGAAGAATGACCTTGTGAATACCACCGTCAGCCAGTGGCTGGAGGATCAGGTCAACGCCCTGACCGTCACAAACGGCTGGTGGCTGCGCATCGCGGGCTGATAAATCCGTATCTACCAACAGGTGAGGGGCGACTCTCACCTGTTTTCATGTTTCTGCAAAGGAGAATTTTATGGACGAACGTACCCTCAGGGCGCGGATGCTGCTGGGCGAGAGCGCGATGGACAGACTGCGGAAGAGCCATGTCGCGGTGTTCGGCCTCGGCGGCGTCGGGTCGTGGTGCGCGGAAGCGCTTGCCCGCTCCGGCGTCGGGCGGATGACCCTTGTCGATCAGGACACCGTGAGCGTGAGCAACATAAACCGCCAGCTCTGTGCGCTGGAATCCACCGTCGGTATGCCGAAGGCGGAGGTCGTGGCGCGGCGGCTGCGGGACATAAACCCGCAGATCGAAATAAACTGCATCGCGGGGCGCTATGAGGCGGCTGACCGCGAGCGGTTCATCGCCGACTATGACTATGTGGTCGATGCGATAGACATCGTCAGCTGCAAGCTCGATTTGATAATTACCTGCCTTGAGCGCGGCATCCCGATAATTTCCGCGCTCGGCACCGGCAATAAGCGCGACGCGGGGCTGCTGCGCATCGACGATATCTCCAAGACCTCGAACTGCGCGCTTGCGCGCGTGATGCGCAAGGAACTGCGCGCCCGCGGCGTGAAGCATCATCAGGTCGTGTTCAGCCCGGAGCTGCCGATGGAACCGGAGCAGCTTGAAGCTCCCCCACCGGGGCGGCGCAGCGTCCCCGGCTCGCTGGTGTGGGTTCCGGCGTCGGCCGGGCTGCTGCTGTGCCAGCATGTCGTGACCGAGCTGATAAAGGACTGAAAATAACCGTCAAGACTTTCTTGACGGTTATTTTCATAGCCATTATAATGGAAATATGTAACTGAATTACACGAATGCAAGGGACCATGCTATGCTGACCTGAGCGAGATAATACGTCGCGTGGATGCCGATGTTCAGGCCGAAACGCTTATCCGGACCGAAGGAATACGCGCTGAGAATACTGTCGCTGACAGGGAACATGACCCCGCCTACCGCGAACAGCAGCGTCGCCGCACCGGGTGCCGCGGTGGCCGCGCTTATCGACACCGCGCCCATGGCGACGACCATCGCCATATACACGCTGCCGAAAACCATCAGCCGTCCGGCGTCGGTCTTCTTGCCCTTGACGTAGGTCGCCGCGGCTGCAAGCCCGACGATGCCCACCGTCAGCACGACAGGGAGAGATACGCTGTATTTCGTGAGCATGGCGTAGATGTACAGCCAGTGCCCCACGGCGAAGGACAGCGCACCGGTCACAAAGAAACGGTCATGCTGTTCCGGGCGGATGAAGCGTATCGCAAGCAGCAGATCGCCCAGCACCCCGAAGGCAAGCCCGGCCGTGACCAGCCACGCAAAGCGCTTGTTGCCGCTCATGCCGGCGGCGAACAGCACACCGATCATCAGAAAGCACAGCCCGGCGGCGGTTTTCAGTATTGCGGCGCGGTCATATGTTTTCTCCCGGCAGGCTTTCATAAAATACACGGCGATGAGCGCGCAGGCCGCAGTCAGCGCGGCGCAGGCAATGAACAGTCCTGTCTCCATCAATCACTTTCCTTTCACTTTTATATCTCCCAAAAGCTGAGGCCATTATATCAAAATCTTAACATCATGTAAACGAAAATCCGGAAATCTACACAAATATTAAGAATTTGCGAGACCGGTGGAACATAATTCCGCACAAATGCGTCATACCGGCAGAGGACAACGTAAAATTCAAAAAACGGAGGTACACAAAATGAAAAAGCTGATATCCTTTCTCCTCGCGGCACTGATGATCTTCTCGCTCTGCGCCTGCGGGAGCAGCAACAGCGCTGCCGACAGCAGGCAGGAATCCACCCCGATGGAGCCGTCGGCGGCAAACTACGACATTGCGTACGACGAGGAGGCCGACTACGGCGGCCTTGCCGCTGAGGAGGGCGGCCTATCCGCCGACGGCGCGGGCGAGAGCAGCGGCGACATCAACCCCGACAAGATAATCTATTCCGCCGACGCAACGCTTGAGACCACGGATTTTGACACGGCTGTCGAAAAGCTCGGCGCGCTCATCGAGCAGTACGGCGGCTTCATCGAGTCGAGCAGCGTACGCGGCGTGAACATCTATGACCGCGGGGGCTATGGCCGCCGCAGCGCGGACTATACCATCCGTATCCCCAGCGAAAATTTCAGCACGCTGATGAACGAGCTGCCCGGCATCGGCAACGTCCCATATACCCACACCTATACCGAGAATATAACCGCGCAGTATTATGACGCGCAGGCGCGCCTGACCGCGTATGAGGCGCAGGAGCAGAGTCTGCTCGCTATGCTTGAAAAGGCCGAGACCGTCGAGGACATAATAAACATCGAGGATAAGCTGACCGACGTGCGCTATAATATCGACTCCGTGAAATCGCGGCTCACGAACTGGGATCGTCAGGTGAGTTACAGCACAGTCAATCTCAGCGTCGAGGAGGTAGTCGAGTATTCGCCGGAGGCGAAGATAAGCTACGGCGAGCGGCTGTGGCTGTCGCTCAAGAACGGGCTGAAATCCGTCGGCGACTTCTTCTCCGACTTCCTCGTCTGGTTCGTCGGTGCGCTGCCTGCGCTCGTGATTCTGGCGGTGCTGATTGTTGTGCTGCTGCCGCTGCTGCGTAAATGGAGCCGCTGCAGCCGCGAAAAACGCGCCGCGCGCAAGGCCGCGAAGGCCGAAAAGTCCGGAGAAAACTGAGGACTGGAAAAGCTGTGTATTTTGCCATCTTGACCTTTTGGGTAAAAAGCAATAGAATGGACGCAGCAAAAATCAAAGGAGTGTTAGTATAAAAATGCTTAATAAGTATCTTGACGTAGCACCTGAGGTTCAGGAAGCGCTTGACGCCGGCAAGCCTGTCGTCGCGCTGGAGAGCACCATCATTTCCCACGGTATGCCTTACCCGAAAAATGTTGAGACCGCCATGCTCGTCGAAAAGACCATACGTGAAAACGGCGCAGTCCCCGCGACCATCGCCGTCATCGGCGGCCGCCTCAAGGCCGGACTTACCTATGAGGAAATAGAGCACCTCGGCAAGGCCGGGCACAATGTCGCCAAGGCCAGCCGCCGCGACCTGCCCGCGCTCGTCGCCCGCGGAGTTGACGGCGCTACCACCGTCACCACCACCATGATAATCGCCCACATGGCCGGCATCAAGATCTTCGCCACCGGCGGCATCGGCGGCGTACACCGCGGCGCCGAGACCACGATGGACATTTCCGCCGACCTTGAGGAGCTGGCACAGACCCCTGTAATGGTCGTCTGCGCGGGCGCAAAGTCGATCCTTGACCTCGGCCTGACGCTTGAGTATCTGGAGACCAAGGGCGTCCCCGTCATCGGCTACGGCACCGGCGAGCTGCCCGCGTTCTACACCCGCAAGAGCGGCTTCAGCGTCGACTACCGCGTTGACAGCCCTGAGGAGCTGGCCGAGATGTTCCGCGCCCAGCGCGGCCTTGAGTTCAAGGGCGGTATGCTCGTCACGAACCCCATCCCTGAGGAATACTCGATGGATAAGGAAGTCATCGACAAGGCCATCGATCAGGCTCTGGCCGAGTGCAAGGCGCAGGGCGTCCACGGCAAGGAGACCACGCCGTTCCTGCTTGCCCGCGTCGTTGAGCTGACCAGCGGCGACAGCCTTGAGAGCAACATCCAGCTCGTGCTGAACAATGCCCGCCTCGCGGCTCGCACCGCCTGCGCGCTCGCAAAGTAAGCTTCAAGCCAAATAAAAAATGACCGTAGGATATTTCCTACGGTCATTTTTTCAGCTTTCCGGGGCTCATGCCGAAGCTCTCGCGGAAAGCGCGGTGGAACGCGGAATAGTCCGTGAACCCGCTGTCGGCCGCCGCCTTGGCCGCGGGCGTGCCCTCGCGGATGAGCCGCGCCGCGTTCACCAGCCGCTTCTGCCGCACGTATGTGTGCACGGTCACGCTGGTCTGCGCCTTAAAAAGCCGCATAAAGTGGTATTTGCTCAGAAAAACGCGCTCGGCCAGCACATCAACGCTCAGCTCTCCGCATAAATTTTCATTGATGTACGACATGACCTGCGCTATCTTCGGGTCATAATGCGCTTCGGCCTGCGCGGCGGCATCGCCGTTGTCGGCCATGCGGCGGATGCGGATGAGCAGCTGCATTATCAGCGTGTCGCGCAGAGCCTGTGCGCCCGCGCCGCTGTCCGCTTCGTATTGCTCATAGTCGCGCAGACAGCGCTTCAGCTCCTCACGCTCGGCCTCGGTCGGCGTCAGCAGATGCCGCCCCAGCCGGTCGGCCGCGTCAAAGCTGTCCATTATCCCGGCGTCGGGAAAAATGCGCTCAAAATACTTGCGGTCGAGATAGATTATCACGCGGTCGTACGGCTCGCTCTTGTCGATCAGCGCCTTATGTATCGTGTGGTGCTTCACCAGCAGCAGCGACCACGGCTCCAGCGCGTACACCTCGCTCTCGACGAAGTAGTCCACGCGCCCGGACAGCAGCAGCACGATTTTGTCGAATTCGTGGAAGTGAAAGTCGCGCTCCTGCCCCGCGGTGTCGCGCAGGTGGAAATAATGATAGTTCTCGCGCAGATATCCCTCGCGCGCAAAAGCGGTGTTTTTCGCCATGCTTCGCCTCCGGCAGTCAGTCTGCATTGAGTATACAGCATTTTTTGCAATGTTTCAAGCAATCTGAACAATTTACATTGCAGAATTTCGCAATATAATAATAGCGTAATCTCGTTTAAAAAGGAGAACCTATCATGTCCAGATCCAAACGCTTCATAAAAGACTATTGGTTCATACTCTCGATGCTCACCGGCATCATCGCGGGCTGCGTTGTCGGCTCGATCTGGCCGGGCGCTACCTGCCTCGAGCCGCTTGGTACCGTGTTCATAAACATGATGTTCTGCGTCGTGGTGCCGATGGTGTTCTGCTCCATCGCCTCCGCCATTGCGAACATGGGCAACGTCAAGCGCGCCGGTAAGGTGCTCGGCGTGACGGTTGCGACCTTCATGGTCACGGCAGCCATCGCCGCAGTGCTCATGTACATAGTCTGCCGCTGCATCCCGCTCGTCAAGGGCGAATACCCCGCCGTTCAGGGCGAGGTCGGCGTAACGCTCGGCGTTGCGGATATGATTATCAACTTCTTCACCAAGCCCGACTTCGGTGAACTGTGGAGCCGCAAGGCGATACTTCCGCTGATAATCGCGGCGATAATCTTCGGCTTCGGTGTGCAGATGGCCGGCGGTAAAGAGACCCTCACCGCGAAGATCCTTGCAGACCTCACCAATTGCCTGATGAAGGTCATCAAGCTCATCACCTACTACGCGCCCATCGGCTTCTTCGGCTTCTTCGCCTACCTTGTCGCCTTCTACGGCCCCGAACTCATCGGCGACTACGGACGCACCCTGATAATCTATTACGTGATGTGCTTTGCATACATGCTCATCTCCTCGCCGATATACGCCCGCTTCGGCGGCGGCAAGGGCGCGGCGAAGGTCATGTTCCAGCACCTGCTCAAGCCCGCGGCCGTCTCCTTCGGCACCTGCTCCTCCGTTGCGACCATCCCGACCAACATGGAAGTCGCCGAGGACACCGGCATCTCCAAGGACGTCAGCGAGATCGTCCTGCCCCTCGGCGCGACGATGCACATGGACGGCTCCGCGATGAGCGCGATAATCAAGGTCGCGTTCCTGTTCGGCATGTTCGGCATGGACTTCGGCACCAAGGAAGCAATACTCGCGATAGTCGTCGCGGTGTTCTCGTCCGTTGCAATGTCCGGCGTTCCGGGCGGCGGCGGTACCGGCGAGCTGGTGCTCTGCACGATATTCTTCCCAGATAATCTGGCCGTGGCCTACACCGTCGCTCTCGCGCTGGGCAATCTGGTCGATCCCCCCGCAACGATGGTCAACGCCGCAGGGGACTACGTCGTCTCCTTCATCGTCTCCCGCTATGTTGACGGCAAGGATTGGCTTCAGAAGAAGCTGCATCCCGCAAAGGCGGAGAAGGCCGAAGAATAATGGACATTCAGGTCGGCGATATTCTCACCATGAAAAAGGAGCACCCCTGCGGCAGCAAGCAGTGGGAGGTGCTGCGCACGGGGGCGGATTTCCGCCTGCGCTGCTGCGGCTGCGGGCATGAGGTCATGGGGCCGCGCTCGAAATTCGAGAAAAACATCCGTCAGGTGCAGCGATGAACTACGTGTATATCCTGCGCTGTGGGGACGGCAGCCTGTATACCGGCTGGACGAACGATCTGGACGCCCGCCTTGAGGCGCACCGGAGCGGCCGCGGCGCGAAATATACCCGGTCGCATCTGCCTGTGGAGCTGGCGTACTGTGAAGAGTGCGAGAC
>CAVCWF010000076.1:0-6200 GCA_963605945.1 Lachnospiraceae bacterium | reverse complement strand
AAATCGGAACTTAACGAGGTACTTAAAATGAAAATTGAAACTGCAAGAATGGTCATTCGTGATTTTACCATGAATGATATAAACGATATGCAGGATATTTTGGGCGATGCTGAAACAATGAAGAATTGCGAGCCCGCGTATACTATTGAGAAAACGGCTGATTTCTTGCAGAAGTTCTGCATAGAAAAACGCGGGGCTGTTGCTGCGGTACACAAGGAAACCGCCAAAGTGATCGGATATATTCTCTTCAACGAGTTCGACGAAGGCGTATATGAAATCGGGTGGTTTTTCAACAGAGCTTTCTGGGGACAAGGGTTCGCTTATGAATCCTGCAAAGCAGTCATTGACTATGCTTTTGATGAGATGAATGCGCATAAAGTGTTTGCCGAAACGATCGACGGGATTAAATCCGTCAATCTCATGGAAAAACTCGGAATGAAGCCGGAAGGAATACAGAGAAGCCAGACAAAAGACAATTTTGGAAACTGGGCGGATTTATACTTATATGGTATTCTTTCAGGAGATAGACAGTGACACAACAGACATTCCGCCGCGGGAGGGCGGGTTAAACACAACAATGAAAAAAAAGCGTACAACAATAATTCTGCTTCTGTGCCTCGTGCTGACGCTGTGCGGCTGCGGGGCGGGCGAAACGAGCCGCCGTGAACCGGTGCAGGAGCTTACATGCACTCAGCCTGATGCGCTCTCCGGCATATACCCGGCGGGCGGGTCGAAGATATACATATGCTTCTCGGACTACGAGGCCGAGCGCACGACCTTGCAGCTCGTTGACGTCGGCTCCGACGCCGTATGCGGCGAGGTCACGCTGGATGGAGTCTGGAATTTCAAGGCGCAGTCCTTCTCCGACGGCAGGATCGCGCTCTATTCCCGCGACGGCAGCGTATGGCGCTTCCTCAGCTCCTCGCTTGCCGACATCGGCGGCGCGGCGACTGACAACGTGGACGGCTTCTTCTCCTACGACGCAAGCGCCTACTACTATCTGAGCGACAGCGTCCTCTGCCGTCAGGACATGGCAAGCGGCGAGCGGAACCGCGTCCCGCTGTCACCCGACCTGCGGCTGCTGGACATCACCGCCTTCGACGCACAGAGCGGCAGAATGGCCGTTCAGTTCTTCCTTTCGCCCTACGGCAGTGAATGCGGCACCGCTATCCTCGACGCCGCGTCCGGGCAGCTTTCCATGCTGCGCTCCGCCCGATATCAGACGGCCTTCACAGGCGACGGCCTGTGCCTGCTGGAGTTCGACGCCGATGCGATGGGCTATTCCGCGCTCTACGAGTCCGGCAGCGGCAGCTTCATGTACGCCGCCGCAGACGTTTTCCGGGGAAACAGCTCCGATCTGTACGCGGTATCCGGCGCGCCGTACCTTATCGGCATTGCGGACGGCAGCACATGCGTATACTCGCTCGGCGACCAGCTCGGAATCTGCCCGCTGACGGACTGCGGCGTCACCGGCGAGATGTATTTCTCCTGTTATCTTCCGGATTCGGCGCTGCTCGCCGGAGCAGTGTACCGCGACGGCGCGTTCCGTCTCTACGCCATCGACCCTGCGCAGCTCACCTTCACGGAGCTTGACGGCGCGGTCGGCGCAGAATCGCCCCTAGCCGTCGACAGCTCTCTGGCGGATAACTACTGGCTGGAGGACTCCGGTGCGCCCGTCGCCGAGAATTTACAGCAGGCGCGGCAGTACGCGGACACGCTTGAAACGAGATACGGCGTGCGCATCCTGCTCTCCTCGCAGTGCGCTTCCGCCGCCGCGCTCTGCGACCGCGCCATCACACTGACCGACACGATGAGCGCCGACGAGGAGCTGTACGGCATAAATGCAGCGCTCGACGCGCTGGCGCGCACACTTTCCCTGTACCCGGACGGCTTCTTCGCGCAATTCAGAAACGGCATGGGCGAGGGCGGCATCCGCTTCCTCCTGACGGAGCGGATCGACAGCAACTACGGCGTCGTAGGCTGCGCCTACGAGAGCCGCGAATGGCAGAACATTGCGCTGGACGTCCGCATGGCAGACGGGCTTGACACCATCATCTGCCACGAGCTGTGGCACGCGACCGAGAACCACATCCTCTCGCGCGATTACTCCGCTTTTTCCCCCGACGCATGGGCGGCGCTGAACCCGGCGGGCTTTGCCTACTGCGAGGATCCGACGCTGTCCGATTCGATGCTGGAATGGACGCTGTACAGCAGCAGCCCGGACAACGTGTATTTCGTTGACGGCTACTCCTGTGTGAACGAGCGCGAGGACAGAGCGCGCATCATGGAATATTTCATGGTACACGAGGACGAGGCCAGTCTGCTGATCGAATCCCCTGCCATACGGCAGAAGCTGCAATTCATGTGCGATGCCGTGCGCAGCAGCTTCGACACCACCGGCTGGAACGACGTCCGCTGGGAGTCGCTGCTGGGATGAATATGACAAAAAGTTCCTGAGTTAAAAAACTCAGGAACTTTTTTCTTGTCTCACTGTCTGATCTGCTTGACGGCCTCGTTTATGCCCGTGGCCGCGAAGCCGCTGACGATGCCGACCGCGACGGCGGTTATGTAATCGCCCGCCGGATAATCCGGCATCCAGCGCATAGCCAGCACACCGAGTACGCCGCCCACGACGCCGCAGATGATGGGTATCCACTTGTTATCGAGGCCGCTCGCCTTTACGAGCTGACCCGCCAGATAGCAGATCACCGTTATCGCGGCGACGCCCGCAATGCCAAAATCCATGCTCTCACCTCCCTTCATTATAATCCGAGCTGCCCCAGCGCGTATGCGAGCACCGCGCCGATAAACAGCCATATCACCTTGTCGACCAGCTCCTCCCAGCGCTTTGCGGGCTTGCCCGTCAGTGTCTTGATGTCCGACTTCACTACCGTCAGATCCTTCTCCATGCCGCCCTGCTTCGTGGCAAGCTCCTTGACCGAGAGAGCAAGGTCTGTCAGTGCGCTCTGGTTCCGCTCAATCTCCTCTATACGATGCGTATTCGAGCGGCTGCGCGCGTCAACGCGCTCTATCCTGAGCGCGAGTTCTTCTGCCGTCACCGTTCATCCTCCTATCAGCCTTGACCATGTGTTTGCCCCGGCGACGCCGTCCACGGCCAGCCCGTGCGCGCGCTGGAACGCCCACACCGCAAGCTTCGTGCAGGTTCCGAAGTCGCCGTCCGCGCCGCAGGAGCCGCAGGAATATCCGCGCCCGATCAGCAGCAGCTGCATTGACCGCACTGCCTCGCTCACATCGCCCTGATGCAGCAGCGGCAATTCAACTGCGGCGCTGCTCTTCTCCGAACCTGCGGCGACCGCCGCGCCCTGCGCCCAATCCGCGGGCGCATCGCCGTAGCTTATCCAGCCCGGCAGCCCCCACAGCGCCCAGCCGCGGTCCTTCAAGCGTGTCTTGACAACGCCCTTTGCGTGCCCCGACGCCTCGACGACGTATCCGTCACCGACGTACACGCCGATGTGTCCCAGCCCCTCCATGAACACGCAGGCTCCCGTGATCTGAGGCATCTTTGCGATATCGCCGCGGCGGACACAGCTCCGGTACAGTCCGCTCACCGCGACGTCCTGCGCGGCGCAATACACGGGCGTGCTCCGCGCCGTCTCGCTCCAAAGATAGCCCTTGATAAGCCCCACGCAATCGTGGACGCGCTTGCCGAACTGCGACTCAAAGTCGTCCGCCGTGTAATATTCCGGGTACTGCGCCCGCTTCTGCGCGAGCAGCGCCGCCGTCGCCGTCTGCCCGAACGTGCCCCACCAGTAGGGGCGGCCGACCTGCGCCAGCGCGTATTGCGCCAGTCCCTCACCCGTTTTTGCCGTCATGTTCCGTCACCTCTCTTCGCGTTTCCGTCAAGTCCTGTAAAACTGAACTTATTTTTCAAACAAATAACGCCGTTTGCAGCATGGCCGCGGGCGCTGTTTCCGGGCTTTTGCCCTCGTATATATGCTCCAAGCATAGTTTCCTCCTGTATGTCTCAATTAGATATTGCTCCGCCTCAAATATCTTGGTGGGATAATATCACATCATTTTACTTTTGTCAAGTTAAACAGAACTTTTTATCCGACAAAATTTTCTACCTGTCAGTCCGATTTGAGTTTTAAAATGCATATTGCTATGAATAGGTTTCCTTTTAAATGGGTCTATCTGCTTCCAGAATCAAGGTCATCTACTCTTTCATATTAGGTGTAATGGTATTTAAGGTTAGATATTCCCCTAATTTCTGCAATTCATATTCATTTTTCTATATGTTTCCTTTGCATATTCTTGATACTTAAGGCTTGATTCTTTTCGTTTAAACGAGTAGAATACATTTACACTGACGAAAGCAGGTGACGCTATGGAATACATATCGGCCAAGGAGGCCGCGGAGCGCTGGGGTATACAAGTCCGCGGCGTGCAGGAGCTGTGCAAAGCGGGGCGCATACACGGCGCGTTCAAATTTGAACGCTCGTGGATGATACCGGCATCGGCGAAAAAGCCGGAGGATCCCCGCCGAACCGCGCATAAAGATTCACGCACGGTCTCATACGGCGACTATCCCAGCCTTATAGCATACTGCACGCGCATGTCGCCCGGCAGCCTTAACGGTATGCCAACTGGTATAACCGCCCCCGCAGCTATACGGCAGTTCAGCGCGGAGCAGCTGTATTACACCGGCGAGCTTGACGCCTGCCGCGATATGCTTCGCAGCGGCGGCGCCGATCCCGGCACGCTTCTCAGCCGTCTCTCCCTGATGCTGCCGCTGAGCATCTGCCTCGGCGAGACGCAGACCTTCAACGACACGCTCGCGGAGCTGTACATTCTGATAGATCAGGACTCCGGGGGCGTCTGCTCCCGCGCGGCGCGGCTGCTGCACTCATGCACGGCGCTGGGACTGTACATGCCGCACTTCGTGCCGGAGTGGGTCAGGGACGGGCAGTTCGCAGGGCTGCCCGCGGAGCTGATCCCCTTTGCGATCTATACGCGCTGCAAATATCTTCTTGCCGCAAAGCGCGAGGCCGAGGCCAAGGCCGCAGCGGAGACCGCGCTGAGCTTCTTCCCTTCGGACGAGGGCTTCAGCCTGATACACGTCTACCTCCGTCTCATATGCAGCGCCGCTCTCTGCGCGGCCGGCGACATGCCCGGCTGCGAGGAGCACCTGCGCGGGACAATGGCGCTCGCCCTGCCGCGCGGCTACATCATCCCCTTCGCGGAGTTCCTGACGCTGCACAGCGGGCTTATAGAAACCGTGTCGCAGCAGGAGTTTCCGGAGCATAACAGGCGGATTCTCCAGCAGTGGACGCGCTGCTGGAAGAACTGGATGGCATTCCGCAGCCGCCTCACCATATCCAACGCCACCGCCGTTCTCTCGAACCGCGAGCACCATCTCGCCCGCCTGCTGGCCGCCGATCTCACCTACGCGGAGGCGGCGGCTCGGCTCGGCATGAGCGTCGGCAGCGTGAAAAATATGGCCTCGGTCATATACGCCAAGCTCCATATCGGCGGTAAAGCGGAGCTGAAAGATTACGTTTTGTAATTTTTCCCAACCGCCAAAAAACTTCCAAAACGGCACTTCAAAATTCGACCAATTTCGTCTATTATAAGCGTGTAATATAGTTATGCGAAGCGTGTGCCGTGCGGCCGTCCGGGGGCGTCTCAGACTCCGGGCGTTGAAGCGGCGCACGGCTGTCCATGCCCCGGCGGGGTGCGTCTCAGTCCCCCATCGGCTGCCTGCGGCGGCAAAGCATACTTATTTATATGGTATTTTATTTGGGGAGGTTTATTCACAGAAATGAAAAAAAGACTCTTTGCACTGTTTCTGTGCCTGTGCATGGTGATGACGCTGCTGCCTGTCGGCGCCTTCGCAGAAGGCACGGAAGCCCAGTCCGGATTGGCCGGCGGCGGAGCATCCGTCATGTCCGTCAATCCTGTCGAGACGCCCGACACACATATAACTTTCGAGTTCTATAACGGGGTCGCGCTTCTCGACACACAGGTTGTCAATGCCGACGGCCAGCTCACCGCTCCGGCGACGCCCGCCATCGAGGGCGGCCGCAAGTTCCTCGGCTGGTATGCCGTCGGTGCTGACGGCCAGCTTGAGGCGCAGGAGTTTGACTTCGGCACCGCGTACACCAAGTACAACGGCAGCAGTAAAGTCAAGGTCATGGCCAAGTTCGAGGCCGTGTACTACGTGTACTTTATGACCGTTG
>CAVCWF010000075.1:8901-11040 GCA_963605945.1 Lachnospiraceae bacterium | reverse complement strand
TTCATCAAAGTATTTTATCATACTTTATTGCATCAGGCAACAAAAAACTCCGGCAAAACCTCTGCCGGAGTTTTTTCTGTCAAGCTCTGGGGTGAGCCTTGTTATACACATCCTTGAGCTGCTTTTTTATGAGCTGGGAATAAACCTGTGTCGAGGATATATCGGCGTGGCCGAGCATTTCCTGTATTGCGTGGATATCCGCTCCGTTTTCAAGCAGATGCGCGGCGAAAGAATGACGCAGCGTGTGCGGGGTGATGTCCTTGGTTATCTTCGCCTTTTTCTGATAATGCTTGATAATCTTCCAGAAGCCCTGACGCGACATGCGCTCGCCGCTTACGTTTACAAACAGCGACTGCTCATCCGGCATGGCGATCATCTGCGGGCGCACGATGGTGATGTAATCCGCCAGCGCCTTTACGGCCTTGGGATACATCGGGATGAAGCGCTCCTTGTCCTTGCCGCGGCAGCGGATTACGCCCGCGCTAAGGTTCACATCGTCAATGTTGAGGTCGATAAGCTCGGTAACTCTGATGCCTGTCGCATAGAGCAGCTCAAGCATCGCCTTGTCGCGGTAGCCCTTCATATCAATGCATTCGGGCTGATCAAGCAGGAGATCGACTTCCTGACTTGTGAGGATCTGCGGGAGCTTCTGTGTTCCCTTGTCCGGGACAAGCTTGGTGGAGGGGTTTGTCTCAATATAGCGGTGTATGCAGAGGTAAGCGTACAGGCACTTTATCGAAGCGATGCTTCTCGATACCGTCGCAACAGATTTGCCCTTGCCGCGCAGCCAGTCAATATACTCGGCAAGTTCGTCGGCTGTTACGGTCATGAGCATAAGCTCCGTATGCTCGTCTATGTACGCGGCAAGCTGCCGGATATCACGCATATAGGAGCTAAGGGTGTTTGCCGAGGAATGCTTTTCGTCTGTGAGATACTTTTCAAAAAGCTCTATGCATTCTTCGTTATTCAAAGCAAACTCCCCCTTTCTTTTTATCTAAAAATAAAGTATGCAGATATCAGACTGCCCGCAGCGGACAGATAAAGAAGTATTTCAGCGCGCCTCGCGCCCGATTTGAGCTTCGGCGACGTGCGGCAGCACATCCGGACTCTGCCGGATATCTCCATGCCGGACACCGCAGCGATGAATATCAGCGGCACAAGCAGGCACAGAACAGGTATCCGCGCCAGCCCCTCTGCCGAAATATATCTCGTAACGCAAAGCCCCGACGCGGCGCACACAGTTGGGATAAGATACACGCCTATGAGCGACGGCGCAGCCAGAAGAATAAGCGGCGCGGCGGCTATTATCGACGGCAGCAGGACACCGTGCGGCACACCGGCTTTAAGTGCAGCGGACGCGGCGCATCCGGCAGCAAAGGCGAAAAAAACGACCATCTCAGCCTTGCGGCGAGGTAGCGGATTCTGCCCGTTCGGCATTGTCATAGATGAAATATGTAAATCATAATTTGATTTACATAATGATTTTCCGGTAACAATATATTACAAAGTCGCAAACAAATCAAGTCCTTTTTTCAAAAAAGTTTCAAAAAATTTTTATCTTTATGTCAACCGGATTTTAATTATTACATTTTGATGTTTCCACACTTTTGGACACAAGATATAGTCAGCGCCGCCCCACGCTGACCGCACTCTTTTTCTTCTTTTTTCCATGTCCACCCAACACGCTGCCCAGAACGCAGCCTGCAACGGTGAAGCTCGCTGTGCTCATTACCCCGCCAGAAGATAGTTCGCCGCCAGCGATGATGAAACCAAGCATGAGCAGGATTATCGTGATGAACCCGCCGCAGAGCAGCCCGCATACGAGCCTTGCCCCCTGCCACACGCTGACGCCTCTCGCTCCCGCCGCGGCCGCCGCGATGAAGCTGAGCGCCGCACTTATATACGCAAGGCCGCTTGTGTCCACATTAAGCTTTATTGCGGCAAACGCCGCAATAAAGAGCAGCGGCAGCACGGTTATTACCCACGCGGCCAGCGCCCTCAGAAGAAAGCTGAAGCTGAAATTTATTTTCTTCTCCAAAGAAACACCCCCGAAGTAATATTATTGCTACATAATATTGCTTCGGGGGTGTATTCATTCAATTAAATGCGATGCGGCAAATTATTTGCGCTTACCTTTTT
>CAVCWF010000075.1:0-8753 GCA_963605945.1 Lachnospiraceae bacterium | reverse complement strand
TCCATCTTGGCGGTGGTGGAAATCGCCCACTTCTTGACCTGAAGGCGGACTCTGTCCTCGCCGGTCTCAAAGGTGATGGTGTCTTCGGTGATCTGTACTATCTTGCCGGTGATGCCGCCGATGGTGACGATCTCATCGCCGAGAGAAAGAGAACTGCGCATCTCTTCGGTCTTTTTTCTCTTCTTGTTTTCGGGACGGATTATGAAGAAGTAGAAAATAGCGAACATCAGAACCAGCATGATGATCATGCTGCTGCCGCCAGCTGCCGCGCTGGTTTCGGTAAGGAATAAGCTCATGTGGGAATTACCTCCAAAAAAATGTGTGAATATATTATACATAAACTAACCGTCAATTGCAATACACTTAAATTCTTTTATCCAAAATTTCTGTGTATTTATGTCTGAACTGCTCGAAGCTTCCGTCGTCCAGACTGTCGCGTATGCGCTGGGTGAGCGAGTTATAGAAGTAAAGATTGTGCATGACCGCAAGGCGCATGGCAAGCATCTCTTCTGCCTTGAACAGATGCCGGATATAGGCGCGGGAATAGCGCCTGCACACCGGGCAGCCGCACTCCGGGTCGATGGGCAGCTCGTCCGCCTGATACTTTTCGTTCTTGATATTGATTATGCCGCCCCATGTGAACAGGTGCCCGTGACGCCCGTTGCGCGCGGGCATGACGCAGTCGAAGAAATCCACGCCGCGCGCCACACTCTCGATGATGTTCGACGGTGTACCGACGCCCATGAGATAGCGCGGCTTGTCCTTCGGCATATACTCTTCGACCGCCTCGATGGTGTCGTACATCTCCTGATGCGTTTCGCCGACGGCGAGGCCGCCGATCGCGTAGCCCGGCAGATCAAGCTCCGCTATCTGCTGCATGTGCTTTATGCGCACATCGTGAAACACCGCGCCCTGATTTATGCCGAACAGCATCTGGCCGGGATTCACGGCGTCGTCACGGCTGTTGTAATCGTCCAACGCGGCCTTGCAGCGCTTGAGCCAGCGGTAGGTGCGGTCACACGAGCGCTCGACATATTCGCGCGGCGAGGGTATCTTGATGCACTCGTCAAATGCCATAGCGATATCCGAGCCGAGATTCGACTGGATGCGCATACTCTCCTCCGGCCCCATGAATATATGCCGCCCGTCGACGTGGGAGTTGAAGTTGACGCCCTCCTCGGTTATCTTGCGGAGCTTTGCAAGCGAGAATATCTGGAATCCGCCGCTGTCGGTCAGTATCGGGCCGTCCCACGTCATAAATTTATGCAGGCCGCCCATACGCTTGACAAGCTCGTCGCCGGGTCTGACGTGCAGATGATAGGTGTTCGACAGTTCCACCTGACAGTTGATCTCCTTCAGATCGCGCGCGGACAACGCGCCCTTTATCGCGCCCTGCGTACCGACATTCATAAAAACCGGAGTCTGCACAACGCCGTGCGGGGTCTCAAATTGCCCTCTGCGGGCATGTCCTTCTTGCTTCAGCAGCTTATACACAGTCTCTTACCTCCGATTTCAATCAATAAACATTGCATCGCCAAACGAGAAGAAGCGATACTTTTCCTCGACCGCGGTTTTATACGCGTTCAGGACATGCTCGCGCCCCGCGAGCGCGGAGACCAGCATTATCAGCGTACTCTCCGGCAGATGGAAATTCGTGACCAGTGCGTCAAGGCATTTGAATTTATAGCCGGGATAGATAAATATGTCCGTCCAGCTGGACGCAGCGGGCAGTGAGCCGTCATCGTTTGCAAAGCTCTCAACCGTGCGGCACGAGGTGGTCCCGACGCATACGACGCGGCCGCCGTTCCGCTTCGTCTCCGTGACCGTCTGCGCGGTCTCCTCCGGGATGATGCAGAATTCCGAGTGCATCTCGTGGTTCTCTATCTCGTCTTCTTTGACCGGTCTGAAAGTACCGAGGCCGACATGCAGCGTCACATAGCAGATCTTCACTCCGCGCGAGGCAATCTCCTCCAGCAGCTCCGGCGTGAAATGTAGGCCGGCGGTAGGCGCGGCGGCGCTGCCAAGCTCCTTGGAATACACCGTCTGATAGCGCTCCGCGTCCTCAAGCTCCGCCTTTATGTAGGGCGGCAGCGGCATTTTTCCAAGACGCTCCAGCACTTCGAGGAAAATGCCCTCGTAATGGAAGCGCACTATCCTGTTCCCGCCCTCGGCCACGCTTTCCACCGTGGCCGTAAGCTCGCCGTTGCCGAAGGTCAGCTCCGTGCCGGGCTTCGTCTTTCTCCCCGGACGGCTCAGACATTCCCAGCAGCCGTCCCCAAGGTCGCGCAGAAGCACCAACTCCACGCTGCCGCCGGTGAGTCTGCTGCCGATGAGTCTCGCGGGCAGTACGCGGGAGTTATTCAGAACGAGACAGTCCCCTTCTCTCAGCAGGTCGGGGAGCTGATAAAAATGCATATGCTCAATTTCGCCCGTAGTCTTATTCAGATGCAGAAGCCGCGAATGGTCGCGCTGCTCCAGCGGAGTCTGCGCGATCAGCTCCTCAGGCAGATCAAAATAGAAATCCGACTTTTTCATGCTATATACGCTCCTGAAAAATAAAATCTGATAATGTCCTCATAATCGTAGCCGTACACCGAGGCCATAGCGTTTGCGCCCCACTGGCTCATGCCGCAGTTGTGCCCCCAGCCGCTGCCGTAAAACTCGAATTCGCCGTCCGACTGCGTGACGCTGAAGCGGCAGTTGTTAAGCCCGATAAACGCATAGCAGTCGCGCCCCTCAAGTCTCAGTTCGTTTCCCGCGGCGTCAATATACGTCATGGCTATCACGTTGCCGTTTACCGAATATTCGGGTCTAAGCTCCGTAACAGTATCAATGCCCTGCCCGTTTCGGGCAAGCCGCCATGACAGGTCGCTCCCGCTCCGATACGCGTACCAACTGCGCATAGAGTAGTCCACCGCCTGTTCAAACGGATCGGTCTTTCCCGCGAGATACGGCAGGTCAAGGCCGAACACATTCCGTCCGTCCTCGGTAGCGCCGCCGTCCGACGCGAAATAATATATATCACATATCTCGCCCTTATAGCGGACGTACTGCCCCGCCGTGGAATCTACCGCGGCGTCGGTCGTCGCGTCGGCGTCCTGTGTGCCGCGATAAACCTGACTTTCGGTGTCGGCGGTCAGGTCGAAGCCGTACTCGATATACGCGTCGCGATTATATATGGCGTAGGTGCGGGCGCAGACCGCCTGCGCGCGGAGCGCCTCATACGGCCAGTACGAGCTCATCTCATACGGTATGACGCCCTTCACGTAGTCTTCTATATTAACATAGTTTATCACGTTCAGCAAGCTCTCCCCCATCGGAAAAGCGCCGAAGCCGCCGTGATAATATTTTCCTTGAAACAGCGTAAGCGCCCCGCCGCCCGCGGCGGTCACTGCCGCCGTATAATCGTCGTCCGTCAGGAAAAGGCATCTGCCGTTATTCAGGTTTATGACGTTGAAGCTGCCCGCTCCGCTATTGTAAGCCGTCCCGTGAAGCCCATACAGGCTCATCGTGTCGTTCGCGGCACTCTCAGAATAGAAGCTGCCGTATATGACTCTGTATTCGCCGTTTATCAGCGCAACTGCGCCGCCGAAGGATGCTGCGGCGTTCCTCGCCTGTGTTAGGCCGTCATATGCTGCATCTATTAGAATGTGCCAGCATGCGCCGAACTGGTCGGCGCGGGCGATTGCAATGCTGTTGGAGCCGGTGTCCGTCACCTTGACAAACTCGCGGTTCTCATCGTAATAGCCTATATCAAAGCCCCCGCCGCCGACATTAGTCAGTTCCGCGTAATCGACGGCGCTTGTGTTATACGCCACGCCGACCTTTACGACGTCATGCTCCGGCGGCGCGTTATCGTACGCACTGCCATCTATATAGGTGCTGCGGTCAAGCTCCAGCGAGCACGCGGCCACGGCCGTTTTCGGCACGTTAGACGCCGGTTCTTCCGCATATGCCACGCCGCAGAATACTGCGGTCAGGCACAGCGCAAGGCCGACAGACACGCTCAATTTTCCGAGTCCGGTCATATCTCACCAAATTTCTCTAAGTTTAAGTTGCCACGGGTTTACTGATTTGCCCGCACTCCCGTCGACTTTATGATGCTCTCAACGGTTTCCTCTATCGTGCCGTTATTGTCCGCCGTATAGTCCGAAACGGCCTGATACATCGGTCTGCGCACTCTGTACATCTCGTCGAGGTCCGCCTCTGTCGACAGCGGTCTTCCGCAGGTCGGCAGCTTCGCGATGTCGCGCTGGAGCCATATGACGCACGAATTCTGACGCAGCAGGTCGTAGTTTTCTTCCCGCGTCACCGCGCCGCCCCCGGCCGCGATGACAGCGCCGCTCTCCTTCGTAAATCTTTCAAGCAGCCGGTGCTCAATTGCTCTGAATTCTTCCTCGCCGCCGCGCTTGAAGATTTCGGGAATACTTGTCCCCTCGGCCTTGATTATCTCGTCGTCCATGTCGAAAAATCTCCGTCCGAGCCGCGCGGCCAGAGCCGTGCCTATCGTGGTCTTGCCGCTGCCCGGCATCCCGACGAGCAGAATGTTCTGCATCCCGCGCCCAATGTCCGCCAATACGGTCTCGACACTGTTTTTCGGCTTTCCGCCCGTGAACCGCTCCGCGGCCGCGGCGGCCTGTATAACAAGCATCGCAAGCCCGCTCATCGCCGTCACGCCGAGTTTTTCCGCGTCCAGCAGCAGCTGCGTCCTCGCCGGGTTATACACGACGTCCAGCACACACTCCAGCTTCGGGAAGCGGCTCAGATCAACAAGCCGCTCGCCGTTGCGCGGATACATGCCTCCCTGCGCCGCGTTTACGATCAGCGCCGCGTCCTCGTGGGAATACACGTTTTCGTAGTTATCCGCCCCGGAGCGTGAGACGACAATGACGTCCGCGCCAAGCTCGCCGAGTACGCATTGCGCGGTGAGCGACGCGCCGCCGCTGCCGAGTATCAGCGCTTTCTTGCCGTGGGGAACGTATCCCGCGCGGTTCACGAGGCCAAGGAAGCCGTCATAATCCGTATTATACCCATGGATAAGCCCATCAGCCTCGCGTACGACCGTATTCACGCAGCCTATTCGCAGCGCGCGTTCGCTTATCACGTCGCAGTATTTCATAGCGGCGCGCTTATACGGGATCGTCACGTTTACGCCTGTCCACGATTTATCCGCAAAGAACGCGTCCAGCTCTTCCGGCGCGCGTTCAAAGAGCCGGTATTCGTAGTCCCCCAGCTCCGCATGTATCTGCGGGGAATAGCTGTGTCCCAGCTTTTCTCCCAAAAGTCCGCATATCATTGTTTTACCTCCACGGTCGTATTCGCACTCCCGGCCAAGCAGCGTATTCTGATACGCCCGGCTGGCCGCGAGTATGGCACGGTATATCGACTCAAATCCGTCTGAGAACTCCTCACCGGCCAGTCCCCTGATTCTTCCAAGCAGTGCACGCTCCCGCTCAGAATCGAGCACGGGCAGCCCGTTTGCGCCTTTTAGCTTTGCTATCTCTGCCGCCGTCGCCATGCGGCGTTTCAGCAGCGCCGCAAGCTCTGCGTCAATGCCGTCTATCTCCCCGCGGAGCGCGTTCAGTTCATTGCTCATGTTCATCCTCCAGCAGCGCGTCAAGCAGTGCGATAGCCGCAGCGGCTTCAACCACTGGCACCGCCCGCGGCGCTATGCACGGGTCATGTCTGCCGCCGATCTTCAGTTCGCGCTCAGTCATATCGCGCAGCGACACGCTTCTCTGCGCCTTGGCTATCGACGGTGTCGGCTTTATCGCCGTGCGGAATATCAGCGGCATACCGTCCGAAATTCCGCCGAGTATCCCGCCCGCGTTATTTGATGCCGCAGCGACGCGCCCATCACGGATGACGAACTGGTCGTTATTTTCGCTGCCGCGCAGCCGTGCCGCCTCAAAGCCCGCGCCGAATTCTATCCCCTTCACGGCGGGTATCGCGAAGACGAGTGAGGCAATGCGCCCTTCAAGCCCTTCAAAGAGCGGGCCGCCCAGTCCTGCCGGTACCCCGTCCGCGGCGCACTCTATAACGGCTCCAAGCGAGTCGCCCTCCGCCGCCGCGTCAAGTATGCTGCGCTTCATAAGCTCCGCCGCCTCTGGCGAGACACACGGGAATTCGCCGCAGGCTTCCGCCGCGCCGCACATCGGGTCGTACGGCGTATCGGAAATAGCACCTATGCGCAGAATATGCGCCGAGATGTTTATATCGCGCCTTTTCAGAATTTGCAGGCATACGCCGCCCGCGGCGCACAGCGGTGCCGTCATGCGCCCGGAGAACACTCCCCCGCCGCGCATGTCCTCCTTGCCGCCGTATTTGACCCACGCCGTATAGTCGGCGTGGCCGGGGCGCGGGCAGTCCGAAAGCTCTTTATAATCCGCCGAGACGGCGTCCCTGTTCTCGATTACGATTCTTATCGTACCGCCGTCCGTCACTCCGTCCGTGATACCTGACGTTATCACCGGGAGATCCGGCTCGCGGCGAGCCGTTGTGTATTCGCTGTACCCCGGAGCGCGGCGGCGCATGAAAGCCTGAAGCGGAGCATAGTCGATATACTCCCCGGCAGGTATGCCGCTGAGCTCCACGCCGATCTCTTTTTCATGCGAGCGCCCGAAAATACTGATCTTCAGGCGGTTTTCCCAGCTATACGGCACTCACCGCACCTCCAAGCTCTTTAAATACTTTCCAGAAATCCGGGTATGATTTCCCTACGCACTCCGCTCCGCGTATAATGACCGGTTCGCGGCACACTGTCGCGGCAGCCGCCGCCATCATCACAATGCGGTGATCGTTCCTGCAATCCACCGCCGCGCCGCCGCGGAGCTGTGGAACACCGTTGATGATCAGTCCGTCCTCCCGTTGAACAACGTCCGCGCCCAAAGTATTCAGCACACAGCTCACCGCGTCCAGCCGGTCGCACTCCTTGTACCTCAGCCGCGCGGCGTGCGTGATATCGCAGCGTCCGGGACGCAGCGCCGCGGCCAGCGCCAGCGGCGGCACGATATCCGGGCATTGGGACACATCAAGCGCAGCGTATTCACCGCCGCGCAGGACGCGCAGATATTCCATAAATATTCTGTCACCCTGAACGCTTTTTTCGTCCATGCTGTGTATGCTAATATCATTTCCAAGCTCGCGCGCCGCAAGCCACAGCGCCGCGTGCGACCAGTCGCTTTCCACAGCGCAGCCGCAGCTCTTGTATCGTTGTGGGGGTATGATGAATTCATTCTCACCCTGCGTCACGCCGACGCCACGCCGCTTCATCGAGTCGAGCGTCATGTCGATATACGGCCGCGACTGTATCGGGCTTTCGGCGCATAGCCTCGATTCGCCGTCCAGCAGCGGCAGCGCAAGCAGCAGCCCGCTGAAAAATTGGCTGGACACGTCGCCCGGCAGCACGTATTCGCCCGCCAGCAGTCTTCCGCGGACGCGCAGGCAGTTATCATTTAATTCGTATTCAATTCCGCGTTCCCTGAACAGTCTGAAATACGGCTCCATCGGCCTCGACATCAGCGAGGCCACGCCTTTGAAGTTTGCCTCTCCATACAGCGCGAGCGCGACCGGCAGCAGCAGGCGCAGCGTCGTCGCCGAAGCGCCGCAGTCGATATCCGGCGCAGCCTTCGCCGTACAGCCGGTGATGCGCAGGGTATCGGCTTCGCGGATATATTTCGCGCCGAGGGCGGAAATCCCGCGCAGTGTCGCGTTTATATCGTCCGAAAAATATATGTTTTCAAGCCGGCTTTCGCCATGCGCAAGCGCCGCGCAGATTATCTCACGGTGGCACTGGCTTTTGCTTGACGGCGGCTTGACCGCGCCGTGCAGCAGTCCCGGCGTTATCTTTATATCCATAAGCTTCTCTCGTTATCCAGTTATGGTTCACAGCAAAAAACGCTTGCCGCGGGGCAAGCGTCAAGGCATAAACTCCCTTGATATAATATTGTATTCTTCGATATTTGTCAATCGTAACGTCACGTCGGACACGCGTCCTCGCCGAGAACCTGCCGCAGCTTCTCAAGCGCTTTTTTCTCGATGCGCGACACGTATGACCGGCTTATGCCGCAGCGCTTCGCAACGTCCCTCTGCGGCATCGGCTGCCCGCCATTCAGTCCGTACCGGAGCCGTATTATTTTTGCCTCGCGTTCGGTCAGGCATTCGTCTATGCACTTTCCGAGATTTCGGCACAGCTCGTTGTTGCCGATCTGCTCCGCCATATCCTCGTCGGACGCGAGCACATCGAGAATCGACAGCCCGTCGCCATCGCTGTCCACATCCAGTGCCTCGGACAGGCTGAGATCGCCCATGCTCTTCCGCTGGCTCCTGAAATGCATCAGTACCTCATTCGCTATCCTCTCCTGACGGACACATAAGTTGGTCAACAGGGGGCAAACCCGCCTCTCCATCCTCTGCAAACAGGTACACATAGGCATTTTTGCCGTCCCAGACCACTTTTTTGACGATGGTCCGCAGCAGGCGGCGTTTTTCCTCCAGCGTTGCCGAATCCACTGCGCTGGCGAACGACTCGATCATTTCCTGATGGAAGGCAAACTCCTGATGGAGCATCCGGCTCTGCTCGGTGAGGGCTTCCAGCTCGGAAAGCCTTGCCTGCTGGGTCTCGCTTTCACGATGCAGCTCGTCGATCTGCTCCATGACGTATTTGGCAGAGGTCTCGCTGGCAACGGACAGGGATTCCACCAGCCGCTTGATGCGGTCCTCCGTTTCGGCGTGCTTCTCCTTGAGCAGTGCCA
>CAVCWF010000074.1:0-8306 GCA_963605945.1 Lachnospiraceae bacterium | reverse complement strand
CGCAGCGGATAAGCCCAGCACGAGCCTGCGCCGTTCGGGGTACTGCGCCTGAAGCCCGCGCAGACTGCGGCTCAGCGAATCAAAGCAGATGTCGATACTCTCAAGCTGTTCATTAAGCTCGTAGCGGCCAAGCACATCTCCGAGCGCGCTCATCGCGGCAATCTCATCGCGGTTCAGCGGAGTCAGACATTCAAGCGATGACGCCCACAGCGCGGAAAAATCAACCTCGCCTATTGAATCGAGCCTTTCGGCGAGACGCGTGTAGAACTCCCCTGCCGCGCCGCCCCTGCTCGCAAGCTCCGCAATAAGCTCAGGGAGCGGGCGGAGTCTTGTCCCGATTTCGGCGGAGATATAGCGCAGTGAGGCGCAAAGCGCGGCAAGCAGTTCGATATGACGCTTCATGCATACAACGGATATCACGCCGAAGGACGCACAGGCCGCGGATATCATAAAAATACCGGCGTATTTATACATGCAGCTCCTCCAGTTCGTAGTATCGTGCCGAACCTGTGCCGCGGATGTTCAGCGCATATTTAAACGCGCCTGTGTCGAGCAGATCAGCAAATACGCGCCGACGGCGAAGCTCGTCCGCGTTCCGCGCGTGTGCCGTAGCCAGCAGCTCGACGCCACAGCAGCACACCTCGCGTATCGCGTCCGCGTCGGCGCTTTGGGTTATCTCGTCCATTGCGATGATCTGCGGATTCATGCCGCGAAGCAGGAGCATCGCGCTCTCGGCCTTGCCGAGACCGGTGATCACATCGGAGCACGGGCCGAGGCTGAATTCTCCGTCCCCGGATATCTCGCCGCGCTCGTCCGCGACGCCGACGCGATAGCCGCGCTCCGAAAACAGCCGAATCATATCGCGCAGAGCCGTGGTCTTGCCGCTGCCCGGCGCGCCCAGAATTATGCAGCCAAACCGCGGCCTGCCGCACAGCGTGTCCACAGCGTCGGCGCATATTCCCCGGCACCCCCGCGGAATACGTATGGCGATCGACGAGAATTCGCGGAAGCCCTCCATCTCGCCGCCGCGGATTATCGCGCTGCCGCACACGCCTATTCTCAGCCCGCGGGAGCATATGTAGCCGCGTCGCAGAGCTGACGCCGCCGTGTGCAGCGACGCGCCCGTCGCGCGCTCAAGCACCCGGCGCAGGTCAAGCTCCGTCAGCGGCCTGTGGTCGAGTGCAAGCTCGCGGCAGCCGTCGTATACATGCGGCGCTTGTCCGCGACGCAGGCGAAGCTCCTCGGCCTGCCCGCGGTATGCGCGGAATGCATCCGCGATTTCCGGCGGCAGCAGTCCCAGCGCCTCTTGATAACCGTCCATCAAATCACTCCCTATGGACAATCTATGTGTGGAATTACCAATTATTCTTGCAAGTGAAAAAACACTGTGCTATAATTTCACTAAATTCTAAAAACCGACAAAACGCGGGAGGAACGTTCAAATGGAAATGAAGGTCTTATTTGGCGGCGCAATAATGCTTGGCGGGTGGCTGTGGTTCTATCTTTTCGTGAGACAGTTCCTGTTTAATTTTATGACGGCGTACCCGCTCATAAAACAGATGACCGCTGCGGATGCGGAGCTTATCTCACCCAACGCGAAGCGTTATACCTCGGTGTCCGTCGGACTCTGTGCATTTGTGTCCGTTGTCATTGCTGCAATAGTCGTGCTGCTGTGCAAGACTTATCTTATGATATGCTTCTTCGTCGGTGCGCTTGTCGCGCTGTGCATGTACATAGGCCGTCTCTCCCCGAAGAATCGGAACATGTTCGACAGCTTCTGCGGCGCGTACTACCGCTTCGTGCCGGATGACGAGCTGCGTACTGCAATGTACAACAAAAAGCCGAGTCAGATGAAAAAGCGCCTGCACGAGATGAGCGTCAGCGCCGATTTTATTCCGGAATTCAATAAGTGAAGCGGAGTTCAAAACCACACCGCCCCACATGCCGTATGACATGTGGGGCGGTGTGATTTTTTGTTGTTTTATTTATCGGGCCATGGGCTGAGTTTGCCGCGCTTTACAAGAAACGCTTTATCGGCAAGCTTGGCCATCGGAGTGTCCGCGAGGGAATCTGAATAGAAGCTGTTAATATGCGCGCCGTGAAACTCCGCAGTGAAGCGGCGTACTTTCTCAGCGTCGTGGCAGTTCTCTCCGTCGATGAGTCCGGTTACTTTATCCATCCTCGTACCGATGAGCGTCACGCCAAGCTCGGCGCATATCGGGCGGAGCAGAAATTCGGGCGAAGCGGAAATGATGATGTCGTCCGGCCTCTTCTGCGCGAGATACCAAGGCTCAAGGTTGCCGCGGTATTCATCCCAGAAGTCGCGTATGACGGCGTCGACATCGCCGAGCCGCGGCAGGAACGAGAACATCTTCTGCTTCAGGTTCTTCGCGCCGTGGCGGCGGCGAAGGTAGATGATAAGCTCCTTGATGGAACCGGGAACCGCCGGAAGGACAGCCTTGGGATATTTCTTCAGGCAGTATTTTACGAAGCAATATGAGCTGTCCGGGTAAAAGATCGTCTGGTCAAAATCGTAGGCATTCATATCTTACAAAACGTAGTAGACAAAATCGTCCTTGCGCGGCCCCATGGCGGGTTCCTCAGCCGCGTAGCCGAGAATGCAGTTGCCGACGCCGACATAATCGCCCTCAACGCCCCACTTTTTCAGCAGAGCTTTCCCCTCGTCGCTTTCAAAAACCTCGCGTGCGCGGTGTATCCAGCAGGAGCCGAGGCCGAGCGCGTGCGCGGCGTTCATAAGATTGCCCATGACAAGGCTGCCGTCCTCTTTGATATAGCGGCTGTCGGCCTTGGCGAGAACGACGATCACCGTGGGAGCGCCGTAAAACGGATCACCGGCGTAGCCGTTTCCCCATGCAGCCGCGTTGAGCTTGGAGAGCAGCGCGACGGTCTCAGGATCCTGTACGGCTATCATTATGGCGGACTGCATATTGCGGCCTGATGGCGCGCATTTGCCCGCTTCAAGCACAGAGTCCAGCTCCGTGCGGCTGATTTGCTCAGGGCGGTATTTCCTTATACTGCGGCGGGTCAGCAGATTATTGTATGCTTCGTTCATCGGTATTCTCCTTTTCATATTTTATATCATTTTTCCCTGCGTTTGCGATCGCGGCGGCGAGAACGCACAGCTCCGCGAGCGCCGCGATCCAGATATTTATCACGCCGAAGACACCAAGCGCAACCAGTATCGCTTTTGCGGCAAGGGAAAGCAGAATGTTCTGCTCCGCGGTATCGGTCACACTGCGGCACAGCCCCCGCGCCTCAGGCAGCGCGCGGATGTCCTCATCCATCAGCACTACGTCCGCAGTGTCAATGGCCGAATAATCGTTTATCGCGCCGAGCGCTATCCCAATATCGGAATGCGACATGACCGGCGCGTCGCCCACGCCGTCCCCGACGAAGGCTAGGCAGGCTCCGGGGGCTTTCTTGCTGAGCATATATTCGACCGCCGTTATTTTGCCGTCAAGCGTGAGTTCCGCTTTCACCATATCGAAGTTCAGCGAGGACGCGACGGTTTTCGCCGCGGAACGCACGTCGCCGGTGAGCATGACCAGCGACTTCACACCTTGCGCGCGCAGTCCTTCAATCGCGTCGAAAGCGCCGTCCTTTATCCTGTCCGCAATCATTATGTGTCCGGCATACACGTTATCCACAGCGACGTGGATCGCGGCTCCCGGACGGCTCGGCACGGAGAAGCTTATGCCGTGCTCCTCAAGCAGCGCCGCGTTTCCGACATATACGTGGTGCCCGTCGATAAACGCGCTCACGCCGCGCCCCGGAATATCCTCAATCTCAAGGACTTCGCCATCGGACGGCTTGATATTGCCCGCCTCGCGGAGCGAACGCGCTATCGGGTGGCGCGAGCAGCTTTCGGCGGTAGCCGCAATATTGAGCAGTTCCTGCTCGCTCATGTTTTCGGGGAAGACCTCCGTGACCGCGAAGCGCCCTTCCGTCACGGTTCCGGTCTTATCAAAGACGATGGTATCGGTTTTCGCAAAGGATTCAATGTCCTGCGCCGCCTTGGCGTACATTCCGCTGCGCGCCGCGCGGCGGATGCCCGCCGAATATGCGAGCGGAACGGATACTGCCATAGCGCATGGACTCGACAGGACGAGTACGGTCAGTGCCCGGCCTATCCATTCTGCCCATTCCCCACCGAATAGCGGCGGCAGAACGGCGATAACAAGCGCGAATATCGCGGCCGCGGGCGTATATATCCGCGCAAAGCGCGCGGTAAAGCGCTCCTGACCGGAACGGACGTTCGCGGTGCTTGCGGCGATATCGCAGAGACGACGCACGGTTGAGTCCTTAAACTCGTGCGTGACTTTTATTCTTATCGTCCGCGTGAGATTTATGCAGCCGGACATTGCCGCACCGCCCGCGTTTATTGTGCGCGTTCCGGCTTTACCGGTCAGTGGCGAAACGTCGACGGCGCTCATATCCTCAAGCACCTCGCCGTCAAGCGGGATGACCTCGCCCGGCTCAACGATGATGGTGTCGCCGATCTGCACCTCGTCCGGTGCAAGCTCCGTGATCTCGCCGTCACGCTGTACGCGCGCCATGCGCGGAAGTGCTTCTTCAAGTACCGCGGCGGTTTTGGTACTGCGCTCCTCAGCGGCTTCCTGAAGCATTTCTCCGGCGCGGAAGCAGAGCATCACAGCGGCGGCTCCCGGAAATTCGCCGACGCAGAAGCCGAGTATAGAAGCAAGCGCTGTCAGCAGCCGCTCGTCAAGTATCTGCCCGTGTATCGCGCTTTTCACGGCGTCCACAAGCACATCGTAGCTTGCGAGGAGAAATGCCGCCGCGGACAGGGCAATTCTTATCCAGCCATCCTTCGGCAGAAACAGCGCAGCTATCAGCAGCACAAGACTTGCCGCGAGAAGCATAAGTCTCATGCCGGAGAACTTGGGCTTTTCGCGCTCACCGTCGTTTGTCTCAGTATGCCGACTACGGCGCTGCACGGGAACCGGATCTATCGGCGCTTCGCCTTCGGCACCGCTTTCCGGCGCAGTTTCATCAGCAGTATCTGTCTGCTCGACAGCGTCATCCGGAGGCACCGGTACCGCGGTATCAACGGTGTCCACAGCGGCGTCCCCGCCGTCCTTGAACTCGGCGAGTATCTGTTCAAGACGCTCTTCACGATCGTTTACCATACAATTCTCCTTATATATAGAAGTATAGCATATCTGAATGATATATTGCCGAATTTATGTTGTCAACCCAAATTCGCTAAAAAGCGCGGCCAATTATTAATATTACTTGTTTTCCTTTTGCTTCCTATTGACAGTTGGCGGCAAATCGTATATAATCCAATTACCTGTAAAGGATGGAGGTTTTACCATGAAGAAGTATGTTGCGCTGCTGCTCGTTCTCATTTTTGCGCTCAGCTTCATGTCCGCAGTTGCTTTTGCCGAAGGCGAAGTCAAGAGCCCGGAAGATGATGTCAAGCCCGCTCCTGTTGACAAGCCTGTCGTCTCTCCGCAGACCGGTATCGGCGGCAATCTGTACCTCATCGGCGCGCTGGCGCTCGCCGTTTGCGCTGCTGATGCAGCTCTGCTCAAGAAGATATCTGCCTGAGCTGGGGTACAAGTCCATAAATGAAAACGCCCCAAATCTGATTTTGGGGCGTTTTTCATGTCCGGCCTACACTCGAACCGAGGTAAAAATATGTCTAAAAAATTTCTGAAAATTCTCTTGATATTAGTTGCGGCGGCCTGCGTTGTCGTATGCGCCGTCAGTATCATATTCATATGGCAGTACAAAAAAGGCCTGTCCGATCACGAGGCGCTTGTGAGTCAGGTCAAGTCCAGCTTCTCGGCGCTGAAGGATAAATCCCAGTCTGCGGACAGCGTTCAGCTCCCGGAAGCGACCGAGGAGCCGGTGGTCGACCTCCCCGTTGATTTTGCGGCGCTGGAGGAGATAAATCCCGATATATACGCGTGGGTCGAGATTCCGGGCACGACCATAAACTACCCCGTGCTCCAGCACCCTACAAAGGACGAGTATTATAACGACCACGGGGCGGACGGGAAATACAGCCCCTATGGCTCCATCTTTTCTCAGGCGAGCTATAACGGCCGTGATTTCCACGAACCGGTGACAGTCCTCTACGGCCACAACCTCGTCTACGGCATGGAGAATATGTTCGCAATGCTCAATAACTACGCCGACGCGGATTTTTTCGACGCGCACGATACCATATATATCTACACGCCGAACAGCGTACTCGAATATCATGTCTTTGCCGCGTATGTACATAGCAACGAGCACATTCTCGCCTACCGCGATTTCACCGACGCGGTCGCTTTCGACGAGTATTTCAAGTCGATACGCGAGACCGACGATGTGTACAGCAACTTCAACGACGAATATATGCCGGCGGCTGAGGACAGAGTGCTGACCCTGTCCACCTGCTTTAACCGCAATAACCGCCAGCGCTACATTGTTCAGGCTGTGCTGGTCGACGAAATGAAGGCGGTATTCAATCCTACGGACTCCGCTGAGGGCAACTGATGGAACATCTGAAAAAGGACGAACCCCCGAAGGCTGAAAAGAAACGCCGCTGGCCGGTGGTTCTGCTCATCATCCTTATCGTTATCACCATTATTCTCGGCGGCTCGGCTCTCGCAATCTATCTCAGCATAGGCGATATGACGCCTGAGCAGACGCCGACGATTGCAGCCGCTGAACCTGCCGAGCGTGACTCCGAGGTGCTTGACAGCTATACGGTGCGCTATAACGACAAGCTTTACAGATACAACGACCAGATAGTGACGCTCCTGCTCCTCGGCGTTGATCGGGAGACGCCTGACGTCACGGAAGGCTCCGTGGATTCCGACGTTTACGCGGACGTCGTTCTGCTTGCGGCGATTGATATGAAGAACAACAAGGTGTCGTTCTGCACCATCTCCCGCGATACGATGTGCGACTTCACCATTCCGGATACTGAGACGGGCGGGACTGTGAATGTGAACGGCCAGCTCGCGCTCACCTTCTCCTATGGCGACGGCGGCAAGACCAGCTGTGAAATGACCAAGAACGCGGTCTCTCAGCTCCTATTCGACCTGCCGATCTACTCCTGCTCCGCGTTGTATCTCAAGGGGCTGGGGCCGCTGAACGACGCGGTGGGCGGCGTGACGGTCACAGTGCTTGAGGATCTGCGCTACGGCTATTCCTCAATGCAGCTCGGCGAGGAGGTCACGCTAAATGCCGACATGGCGGAGCGCTATATCAGAACGCGCGAATACACCGCCGAGGGCAATCTCAAGCGCATGGAGCGCCAGAAGCAGTATTTCAAAGCGCTGCTGCCACAGGTGTTGTCGATAGTGCGTCAGGATTACACCAAGGTGCTGGATGTCTATGACGCCGTGAAGGACGATGTTATAACCGATCTCTCCGTCGGCGATATCCTGTATCTTGCGAGCAAAGCTGTAAATATGGACATTTCGGGAGATATTCAGAATGTCCCCGGAGAGGTCACGCTCAGCGAAGACAACTATGTTGAATACATCGTTGACAAAAACGCGCTTACCGATATAATAATGAGCATATACTATGAGGAAGTAAACTAAATAAAAAGGAGGGGCGTCTGCCCCTCCCCGCGCAGATATCTTCCCGAATGGGGAAAATTCCGCCGCTGGACAATTTCCCCCGTGTGGATGCATCCATATATCACAAGGGATATATGTTTTGTCATCCGGCCTGTCTTTCTGTCTCCGGCCGGGGTAACTGTCTGAGCTTATTTTGCGCCGTATCAGGAAAAATACTCATGCATTTTTTACCGGTTAAAATCGTCGCGGCATGAGCAGAATATACTGTGTATCCACCCGCCGGGCAATTTTAAAGGAGGAGCAGTATATGATAAGCAAGCGCAAGGAAATGAAGCTCAGAAAGGCCGCCGTCAAGCAGAGTCTTACAGAGCTTGGCCAGCTCAATGCCGCGCTCACGGCGAGCTACCGCAATTTCAACTCCGTATCCGATCCCGTGGTCATGGACGCGTGCATCTATGAGATAAACGCCCTGCGTTCACGCCGCGACTCCATACTTCACGATATCCGGAACATAATGTCGTAGAAAGGACGTTACATATGGAAACCTTATCAAGCATACTCATGGCCGCCGCCGTGATTGCGGTCATCATTCTCCTGCTCAAAATCATCGCCGCGCCGATGAAGCTTGCGTTCAAGCTGCTGCTTAACGCCCTTTTCGGCTTCATCATTCTCTTTGTGTTCAATTTCTTCGGCGATTTTGTCGGCTTCACGCTCGGCATAAACTGGGTCAATGCCCTTATC
>CAVCWF010000073.1:0-4320 GCA_963605945.1 Lachnospiraceae bacterium | reverse complement strand
CCTCATGCATGAGGACGAAATAAAACTCCCCGGCAAGCACAACGTTCAGAACTATCTGGCCGCGTTTACGGCGGTCGAGGGGCTGGTTTCGGATGAAAACTGCCGCAAGGTTGCGATGAGCTTCGGCGGCGTGGAGCATCGGCTGGAGCTTGTGCGCGAGCTGCGCGGCGTGAAATATATAAACGACTCCATCGGCACCAGCCCGACCCGCACCGCCGCCGGACTTCACGCGCTCAAGACCAAGCCCATCGTCATTGCCGGCGGATATGATAAGCACATTCCGTTTGATGGTTTGGGAGACGAGCTGTGCTTGTATTCAAAACGAGTTTATCTCACAGGCGATACCGCCGAGAAGATACGCGACTCTATTTTTGCCTCGAAATTCTATAAGCCCGGCGTCCCCGATGTGCAGCTTATCGACGATTTCACCGAAGCGGTGCTTACCGCCGCAGACTCTGCCAAGGCGGGAGACATAGTTTTGCTGTCCCCGGCCTGCGCCGCGTTCGACAGGTTCAAGAACTTTGCCCAGCGCGGAGAATATTTCAAAAAATTGATCATGGAGTTAGAATAAATGAAAGTTACAGATATAAAGCCCGAAGTTTTCGATATGGCGCGGCGCGTTCAGGCCAAATTGGGAGAGCGCTTCGCAGAGATAGACGCCGTGGCCGAGGGGAACACCCGCCGCGTAATGACGGCGTTTCAGGATAACCGCGTTTCCGACGCCTGCTTTGCCGGGACGACAGGCTACGGCTATGACGATCTTGGCCGCGAAACGCTGGATAAGATCTACGCCCAGATATTCGGCGCGGAAGCCGCGCTTGTCCGCATCGGCTTTGTCAACGGCACCCATGCACTGACCGCGGCGATGTTCGCGCTGGTGAAGCCGGGCGATACCATTCTCGCCGTCACCGGTATGCCGTACGACACGCTCAGAAGCGCCATCGGCATCAGCGGCGACTGCCACGGCTCGCTCAAATTCTACGGCATAAACTACGCGCAGGTCGATCTGAACGCCGACGGCGATCCGGATATTCACGCGATAAAGGCGGCAGCGGCGGATAAAAACGTTACCGCAGTGATGATACAGCGTTCCCGCGGATACGCCGAGAGAAAGGCTCTGACCGTGCAGGAGATAGGCGAGATAATCAAGGCCGTCAAGGATGTGAACCCCGCCGCGAACGTGATGGTAGATAACTGCTACGGCGAATTTACCGACGTTATAGAGCCGACGCATGTCGGCGCGGACATCATCGCAGGCTCGCTGATAAAGAATCCCGGCGGCGGCATTGCGCCTACCGGCGGCTACGTTGCCGGCAGGGCGGAGCTTGTGGAGCGCGCCGCCATGCGGCTCACAACGCCCGGCATCGGCGGCGAATGCGGCTCGACGCTTGGCAACAACCGCCTGCTGTTTCAGGGGCTTTTCATGGCTCCGCATATCGTCGCGCAGGCGCTCAAGACCGCTGTGTTCTGCGCGGGGATGATGGAGGAGATCGGCATCGAGTCCTCCCCGTCGGTGTTTGAAAAGCGCTCCGACATTATCCAAATGGTCAAGCTCGGCAACGAGCAGAACATGCAGCGCTTCTGCATCGGTATTCAGGCCGGCGCTCCCGTGGATTCCTACGTTACCCCGGAGCCATGGGCAATGCCCGGATATGACTGCCCGGTCATAATGGCGGCAGGCTCCTTTATTCAGGGTTCGTCCATTGAGCTTTCGGCAGACGGGCCGATTCGCCCGCCGTATATGATATACATGCAGGGCGGCCTGACCTATGAATCCGGCAAGCTCGGCATTATGATGGCCGTAAGCGCGATGCTAGATAAATAAAGCGGGCATATAAGCGCATATAATGCATGGGGAGGTGACTCCATGTATTATCGGCGCGCTTTCAGGCGCAAGCCCCGCTATACATATCACGAAGGAACCGTCAGCCCGCACAGCGCCCCGCCGCGCAAGCCCAGAAGAACAGGCGGAATAAGCCTTATCCTGTTTTTATGCAGCATTTTGATATTCCTCGCGTGCGCGCTCGCCTTTCTGAAGGATCTGTCCACTCAGATCGCAGTTTCCGACGCAAGCGATATCGTGATTTCGCAGGTCAATACGTCCATCGCAGAGATAATGAAGGACGAGGACTACACGGGCGATTACTTCGTGAATTTTGAAAAGACGGACGCCGGGGATATATCCGCGATAAGCAGCAATATGGCGCGGATAAACGCGCTGTCGGCAAAAATACTCGATACCGTCATAAACGTGACCGAAAATCAGACAATAACCGTAGAGATCCCGATAGGGAACCTGACGGGTGTAAGCCTGCTGATGGGGCGCGGCCCCAAGGTTCCGGTACAGATAATAGTGCTCACCTCGTCAAAGGTGGAATTCAGCAACAGCATCATCACCGCCGGGATAAATCAGACGAAGCATCAGGTGAACCTTGAGGTCATCGTCGATATAGACGTGCTCATCCCATGGGATACCGCAAGCACTCAGGTGAAAACCGAGGTACTGATAGCCGACACGGTCATAGTCGGCAAGGTTCCGGATACTTATATGAACGTACAATAGGAGAACGCCATGGATGTACAAAACGAGATAAACGAGCTTCGCCGCAAGATACGGCATCACAGCAGGCTTTACTATGTCTACGACAAGCCGGAGATATCGGACTATGATTTTGACATGCTCATGCAGCGGCTCAAGGCGCTGGAAGCGCTGCACCCAGAGCTGATAACTCCCGACTCGCCGACTCAGCGCGTCGGAGACGTCACGCTGCCGCAGTTTGAGCAGGTGCACCATCAGGTGCCGCTGGAAAGCCTGACCGACGTTTTCTCATACGAGGAGCTGTTCGCGTTCGGCAAGCGCATGGACGAGATGATATCGGAGCCGCATGATTACTCCGTCGAGCCGAAAATCGACGGGCTTTCCATGTCGCTTGAATACGAAAACGGCGTGTTCGTCCGCGGAGCCACCCGCGGCGACGGGCAGGTCGGTGAAAATGTGACGGAGAATCTGCGCACCGTGCGCTCTCTGCCGCTGCATATTGAGAACGCGCCGGAGCGGCTCATCGTCCGCGGCGAGGTCTACATGTCCAAGGCCGTGTTCGAGCAGCTGAACGCCGAGCGTGAAATAAAGGGGGAGCAGCTTCTGGCCAATCCCCGCAACGCTGCCGCAGGCTCCATGCGCCAGCTTGACCCGAAGGTCGCGGCGTCCAGAAAGCTGGACATCATTTGCTTCAACCTTCAGTACACCTCCGGCCCCGCGTACAAAAATCACACCGAGACGCTGGACGCGATGCGCGAAATGGGCTTCCCGGTCGTATCGTATTCGCATTTTGGCAACATTCAGGACTGCGTGAAGCAGATAGAATGGCTGGGTGAAAACCGCGACACGCTGCCCTATGACATGGACGGCGCGGTCATAAAAATAAACTCCCTGTCTCAGCGCGAGGCGCTGGGCAGTACGGCGAAGGCTCCCCGCTGGGCGGTTGCGTTCAAGTACCCGCCCGAAAGGAAGGAGAGCAAGGTGCTCGACGTGGTCGTGCAGGTCGGGCGCACCGGAGTTCTGACGCCGAAGGTCATCGTAGAGCCGATACGCCTCGCGGGGACGACGGTTTCCGCCGCGACGCTGCACAATCAGGACAATATCGACAGGCTTGACCTGCGGATAGGGGACACCGTCGTTCTCCAGAAGGCGGGGGAGATAATCCCCGAAGTGCTCGAAGTCAACAAGAGCAAGCGCCCCGCGGATTCCGTGCCGTTCAAAATGCCGGAGCTTTGCCCTGAGTGCGGCGCGCCGGTAGTCCGCGACGAGGACGGCGCGGCGCTCCGCTGTACAAATCCGGAGTGTCCCGCACAGCTGCTCAGAACGGTTGCGCATTTCGCGTCACGCGAGGCGATGGATATCGACGGGCTGGGCATCTCCGTGTGCGAGAGTCTGATAAACAACGGCCTTATAAAAACCGCCGCAGAGCTATATTATCTCAATGCCGAACAACTTGTCGAGCTTGACCGCATGGGCGAAAAGTCCGCCGCAAATCTGATAGCGGCCATTGAGAAGAGCAAGGAAGCCGGGCTTGCGCGGCTCGTCTGCGCGTTCGGCATCCGTCAGGTGGGGCAGAAGGCGGCAAAGGTTCTCGCCGCGCACTTCGCTGATCTGGATGAGCTGATAGCTGCAAACGTCGATGAACTGACGCTGATACCGGATATCGGCGCAATAACCGCAAACTTCATAACGGAGTGGTTCGCAAAGCCGCAGTCACAGCATCAGATAAAGCTACTGCGCGAAGCCGGAGTCGATTTCTCCAGCAAGGAGGAGCGCAAGGA